>CAMPJJ010000017.1 GCA_946886855.1 uncultured Roseateles sp.
GGGATCGCGGTCGGCGGGCTCGAGGGGCTGCTCGGGCAGACGGGCAGGGACTGCCGCCAATGCGAGCGCCTGCCCCGGCGCGGCAGTCCGTGCATTCATGGGCACCGTCGTCGGCACCGTCGTCGGCGCGGTCGTCGGCATCGGCGGGCGCGGCGCGGGTGAGTTCGGTCCGCCCTGCCCCGGCGCCGGCGCGGTGGCGGCGACGACCGGCGGATCGGCGGGAGCGAGCATCGCCCAGGCGCTGGCCACGGCGCTCAGGCCGAGCGCCCAGCGCAGGCCGGGACGCAGGCCCTTGGCAGGAGCGTTGGTGGCGGTCGTCGCTGGGGTCGTGGAAGTGGGAGGGCGCTTGAACATCGGCGCGCTTTCAGCGACGCGGCTTCGGCGCGGAGGCCGATGACGCGGAAGGAGCGGGTGATCTGACGGTCGCCGCCGGTGCGCTCGCGGCAAGGCCTGACCCCGTCGGCGAACCGGCGCCCGGCGCCGAGGAGGCCGAGGAGGCCGAGGCAGATTTGGCCGTCGACGAAGCGGCGATCGCCGGGCTTGACGCGCTGGAAGCGCTGGATGCGATGGCTGCGGGCGCGGTGGGCACCGCGACGATCGCGGCTGGCGACGGCTGGTCGGCCAGCGGCCGGCTCAACCAGGTGGCGACCACGCGCGCTTCCAGGTCGCCTCCGGCGGGCGCCCCCATCGGACGCGCCGTGTTCATCGTGTTCATCGGTGCAAAGCCGCCGGCGGCGTTCGGGGCGGCGCCCGGAGCGCGCCGCAAGGAGATCTGCTGCAGCACGGCCTGCTGCGCATCGCGCGTGAGCAGCTCGGCGAGCACGGTCTTGATCGCGGCGTAGCTGCCGCGCAGGTTGACGTCCAGGCTCATGCGCCCGAGGGTGCTGGCGGTCGGCGCCTGATGGGCCGTGGAGATCGCGGTGACGAGCACGGACTGCGACTCGGCGGCCTCGCGAAGATGCGTGACGGCGCGCGCGGACGACTGCGTCAACGGCAGACGCGTGGCGAAAGGCGATGCATTGGCGGCCGGCGCCGTGGCGGCCTTGGCGCGCAGCGCGGCCAGCTCGGTGCGGGCGGCCTGCTCATGCGCGAGCGCGAGGTGCTCGGCCTGACGCGCGACCAACAGCAACGCGCCAGCGACCAGCGGCGGCACGAGCGCGACGCCCACCCACACGGCGGTCGGCGCGCGGGAGAGGCGCTGCTTGAGCGTGGCGGGATCCATGAGCGCCCGCCAGTCGATGGCGCTCAGGCGCATGACGGGAACCGGGAGAAAGCGGGACGGAGGAATCCGGCCGGAACTGCTGCCGAATGCATGACGGGTTCCGAGCTAGGCGAACGGCTGCGCGGCACGCGCAGCGCGCCGCTGCGCGTCCGATACGCGCACGACTGACAACTTCATGTGATCCTCCCTGATCCACGGCACTGGGCGCGCCGCGCGGCCTGACTCTTTGCGGCCAGGGCGCGACTTTACCGTGTCGGCATGGCGGATGGATTTCGGACACGCCTGCGGAGGGCTAGAGGATTGCCCTAGGTCGGTGGCGCCTCCCCATCAAGCCAGCGGCTGACGGTGTTGGCCTGCGTGATCTCGTACTGGGCGAGGTCCTGGGGCCGGAGCGTGAGCCACTCCTCGGCGTGCGCGGAGACGGCGGTGAACAGGCCAATGGCGGCGAGGAGCGTGGAGAACGCGGAGCGGTTGAACGTCATGGGCGGCCTTCGAAGAACGGGAGCGTCAGCGTTCGACGCTGAGCGTCCGGACGTAGGGAACTTTCATCGACCCATCGCCCCAGACGTCCTGGCAACCCGACACCCACGCCGCCACCTTTTTCCCGCTGCCCATCGCGAAGAGGAGCGTGGCATACATGGTCTTGAATCGCGGATCGGCCTTGTCGATCAAGATCTGGGTCCGGTTGCCCGGCGTCGAACACCCTTCCGTGTTGTCGGCACCGCTCAGGTTCACGATGGCGTGACCGGAATCGTGGAGGTTGATCGACAGGACGTCGTAGAGCCCGTTGTTGCTGACGGCATGAGCTGGGGTCATGAGCCCCGCGAATGCCAGCGTCGCGACCGACGCGAACGCCTTGATGGTTTTAGTCTTCATATGTCCTCACTGCCCCATGATTCCGAGCGTCAGCGCCTTGGGAATGCGCACTCGCCCGTCCCCCCACAGATCGACGCAGCCGTCGACCCAGCCGTTGAGCTTCTTGCCTGACGCCGCCGCGGCCAGCGCGGTCGCATACATGTACTTGAAGCTCGGATTGGTCTTCTCGATGAGCACGAGCTTCTCGTGCCCGGCCGTCGCGCAGCCGTCGGCATGGCCGACCGCGTCGTACTCGACCATCGCGTGGCCGGTGTCGTGCATGCCGACGCTGACGACGGTCTGCGGGAGGTTGCCGCCGGCGGCAAAGGCGCAGGTGGTGGATGCGGCCAGCATGCCGACGCTGAGGAGTCGCTGGTGGATGTTCATGTTCAAGTCCGTCGAGGAAGTCGGTCGCCGCCCATTCCGATGGAGCCGATCTGTTCGTCCCAGACCGGCGCATCGCAGTTCACGCCGTCCCGGCTGTAGCGGACGATGACTTTCCGGTTGGCCGTATAGGCAGCAATGGCGACGGCGATGGCCGGCTTGGAGAGCGTCGGGTTGACCGTGGCACGGATCGAACCGCTCAGGTAGGCGTTGTTGATGGCGATGAAGAAGTTGCCGTCGACGTCGCTCCAGACCTTCGTCAGCTTGACGGGCGGGCATTCGGTGTAGGCGTGGCTGGACAAAGGCAACAGCGCGGCGAGCAACGCCCCGGCGAAAAGTGTGCGTTTCATTGGGTGCGACTCCCTCAAAATATTTGCATTTCGACCAATCGATCGATTTTTTCAAATGCTCAAGATTTTCTTATTCAGACTCTAGAAAGGCGTTTGGATCAAACCCCGTCGGCCAAGACTCGACATGAGCGACGAACTCCAGCTCGATTACGTCTGGATAAACCAGTGCAGCCATAAAGGACCCACCGTACTCCAGATCTCGATGCGAAAAGTTCCAATCCCGCTGCAGAGATCCATCAGTCGGAGGAAGAGGAGAAGCAAATTTAATAGTAGAAAAACCTCCTCCGTCGGTGAACGTTCGTTCAATCACGCTCGCCTCCCGAGCCGACGCGGCAACAGCAATATCTACGGGCTCGGCACCCGGGAATAATTTAGTTAGAGCAAAAAGCTCTTCATTGGTAGGTCGCATCAGAACGGTTTCATGGTTGCCGTGGATATTCTAAATTCGCCACTCATTACCACGCCCTTAATACTCACTGCTATTCCGTCAAGCTTCACTGTTATCCAGCTGCCGGTCTGATAAACACCCGGCCCGACAAAGGCCTGCGCGGCTTTGTGCATTTCACCCAACGCCAACTCTTCGGAGCCGAAGCGCTTAACCAAGGGATCCATCATGTGCTTGCTCTGGAAAATATGAGAAACCTTATTAGCGTCATATCCCAGATCAGTTGCCTTGAAAGCAGCTTTCCCTGCGCTTGCACACGCACACATGTTATGAACATACGCAGACGCGTGTCCCGCAAAGAACGTATGGAAGTCATCAACCGTCAGGTTGTAGGTCTTCGCCGTGCGTCCCAGCGTCTCCACGTTCACAACAGTGAGCATCTCACCGCTGAACGACGGCACCTTCATGCCGCGAATCAGCTTGACGGAGTCGACCCATCCTTGACCTTCCACCCAGAACGGATGGTTGTCAGACGATTCGATGCGAGTGGAGCTTCCATCCTGCTTCAAGAAGGTCAAGCCGTACAGATGACGGTCCGGATAGCGGATCACGTCCGTCACCGCCTTCAGCGCCGTCACTCCGGACTCCGGATCACGCGCCTGCACCAGCGTGCCGACCTCGACGTCCTTGATGTCCATCAGGCCTGAGGCGGTCAACACCGGCGTATCTCCCACGAAGCAGCAGCCGCACGCATTCGCGCTTCGCTTCATGCGCAGGGCGATCTTCCCCAGCCCAGCTGCCGTATCGCCCGTCATGAACAGTGGCGTAGCCAGGATCCCGACACCGGCCATCCCCACATCGGCCCATGTCGAATGGCCGAACGGCAATTCCGCAACGCTCCAGATGAAATCGATGGTGTCGGGAACAAGGCCCAACGCCGGAACCGTGCCCAGCCCAGCCAGTGTGATGTGCCCAGCCTTGCTTGCGCTCTCGTAGTTGAAGTTCTTCCAAGCCATCTGCGCAGCTTGCAATCCTGGCAGGCTGCTCAGCGCGCTCATGGCCTTGTCCACCAGCTTCATGCAATCGCCGTTGGCGCAGGATGCGACCAGCGGCTTGTATGACTTGGCCAGCAGAGTCATTTCCTTCGCGTACTGATTGATCCCCGTCTCGGAACGATTGCCCCAGTTGAAGCTGTCGCGTGGCGTCAGTTCGATGTTGATGGAGCCTGACGGCGCGTGATCCGGCGGCGGTGTGGACTTGCCGTCCACAATCACCGCAGGACAGCCCGCCGAAACAGCACCAGCAGTTGAAGCACACCCCGGATCACTGGGCGAGTACGAGGGATCCATACCGCTCAGGTCAGTCTGATTGAGCGGGTCGTTGAGGACATAGGCGTAAGCGCTGTAGTTCTGGGTATTGAATCGATCACCCAAGATCGGATCCGCCTGCATGAACACCCCGGCGTGGTCGTCATAGAGCCGGCCGTTCATGTTGATCAGGCCGATGTCGTCCAACTCCTCATGCCCCGTGAAGCCACGACCCGTGCTGGCCCGGACGTTTGAGCGCCAGTCAAGGATGAGGGTGCCATAACCGTCATAGCTGCCGTCGACCTGCCTGCGCTTGCCGAAGGGGTCATAGGAATATCGCGCCGTCATCGCGCCCGCATGATCCGACGTCGCCACAATCGAACCCTGATGGTTCTGGTGCCAGTACTCCAGCTTGTTGGCCGGCAGGACGCTCGGCTCGGACGGTGCGACCTGCTGGGCGTTCAAGACCGGTAGTTCGCCCGTGCTGGCAAGCACGCCCACCTGAATGCCGCCGACGGTCAGGAAATGTCGATGGCTGTTGACGCCGTTCAGCGTCTCGAGCTCATACCCCAAACCACCCACCGCATCCGGATGCAGGTACCAGAGCGTGCGAACGCCATTCGAGCCGACCCGCGTTTCCTTGATCCGGAACATCGATTCGTCGTACGACCAGGTGTACGACGCGCTCGAACCCGTGGCCGTCAAGACGCGGTCGTACTCCGTGTACGTCAGCGAGCTCACCTTCGCGCTGGTGCGGGAGAGCACGTTGCCGTTCAGGTCGTGCTGAAGATCGCCGCCCGCAATCGACGTCGGCCGATGCGCGCCGCGCACGCCCGCGCCTTGCGTCGGATAGACGTAGCTTCCGACATCGTTCTTCGACAGCATCATCCCCAGGGCGTTGTACTTCAGCTCAACACGCCGTTGCAGATTGGAAATGGACGGCGACGACACCGTGTAGGCCCCGAGCCGATTGAGTTTGTCGTACTCGAAGGACTCACTGACCGCGACGCCAGCGCCGCCGCTGCCTCCGCCGATGTTGTCGGCGCGCGAGGTCATCCGGTCCATCTGGTCCCACGCGTAGCCAAGGCTGACCTGCGTTGACAGGTCGGCGGCACGGACGTTCTGTCCCGTCACCCGGCCGATCGCATCCATCGCCGTAGTCGCGGTCATGCCGTTCGACAAGGCCGACTGCTCGACGCGTCCGTCCGCGCTTTGCTGACGCAGCGACCACAGCGGCGTTTCCACCGAGAGGAAACTTCCTTCCGGCCTCGCTCCGCCTTCAGTCCCTGGCAGCGGACTCAGGTTGATCGGCGTCTTCGAGCGCAGCTCCGACAGGAAGCCCAGCGCGGTATACGCGTAGCCCACCTTGAAGCCCGTCGGATAGGTTTCGCTCGCCACACGGCCCGTGGTCGCGTCATAGGCCATGGCCGTGGAGAACGACGGTCCCTGCGCGATGTCCGTGCGCGAGCTCGTCGGCCGACCATACGAGTCGTAGAAGAATCGCTTCGTCACGCCTTGCGCCGTGGTCGACTGGGTCAGCCGTCCCACGGCGCCGGTGCCAGCATCGTAGGACCAGTGGTAAGTGTCGCTGTCGGACTTCTGCTCTGCCTTGCGACCCAGCGTGTCGTAGGCAAAGGTCGTCCATCTCGCACGGCCAGCCGCCGTCGTGCCCGTCGCCTCGTCGTCCGGGCACGCGCTCACGCCGTGGTTTCCGCGCTGCTTGGAGTTCTGCGCCGCCTTGACCTGGCCGAGCGCGTCAAAGCAGTTTTGCGATACGCCCTTGTCCGGATCGTCGACAACCACGGCGCGGCCGAGCATGTCGTAAGTGGTCGAACTGACGTTCTGCAATGAATCCCGGGTCTGCAGCAGATCGCCGAATGCGCTGTAGCGATAAGCCAGCTGCGCGCCACCCGGATCGGTCACGCGGACGATCTGGCCCATCCCGTCGCGCTCGGTGACTGAATCAAGTCCGTTGGGGCTCGTCGATACCGTCGTTGCGCCTGCGTATCGCTGGCTGGTCACAGCACTCGCCCGACTGCCGTAATTGCCGTAGCCGAAGCCCGAACCTCCGAAGCTGTGTGCGACCAGGCCAGTCGGGCTGGTCACGTAGGTCCGAAGTGGCCGACCCAGGTCGTCGTATTCGGCGGCACTGACCCGAACGTCCTGGCTGCCTTGGACCGTACTGGACCCGCTCACCAGGAAGTACGCGTTGGTCTGCATGACCTTCACGCCCTGCGCGGAGTAGACCGAGTCCGACACGACCACCGAGCCTGCGCGGCCACCCGGCTGCCCCCCGCCGTCGAAGCTTTCCGTGGCGACACGTACGGTGCGTCCCAACGCATCGACATAGGTGCGGACGAACACGCCCGCCTTGCGATCCTGTGTGTCACGAGGCTCGCTGTGCGTGAAGCTGACCGCGGCCTCCGGCCGCTCTGGCGCAGACACCGACGGACAGCCGGCACTGTTGGAGGAGGTATCCACATCGCCGGTCGCGATCACGCAGTACAGCGTCACCTGCGAAGTCCCGTCAGCGGCAACCTGCCGCACCGCCCGCCCAAAGTCATCAAGGTCCATTCGACTCACAGCGCCGTTCGGATCCTGGATGCGGATGGGCATCCCGAAACGCGGGTCGTAAGCCGTCCGGCTGACCTGCGCCAGCGCGTTCTCAGCCGAGGTTGCGAAGGTGCCACTGGCGACGGGAACTGAGACCACCTGGCCGTTCACGGTGATCGACTGCGTCATCGCGTCATAGGACTCGCGCAATGCCCGGGTCTGGATACGCGAGCGCGCAGGTGCACCGTCGCAGTTCGACACGGTCCTGCTTGAGACGTTCCCGAAGGCGTCATAGCCGATCGACGTCCTGAGACACAGCTTGGGGTTGTCGGGCTCGATCACCGTCGAGGACAGACGCCCCGTCGACGGCTCATAGCCGTTGGTGATCGTCCGGCTGTAGTTCGACGGATCCGCTGGTGCTGTCGACGTGTCCGCAGCCGCCGGGCTGCTGGCCGCCATCCAGATGGTCGTCGCGAGCACCAGGCGCTTGAAGAGAACTCCCTGACTTCTCATGGTGAGCATTCCAATTTCGTTCTTTTGGACGCGGACACGCCGATCGCGGTGCGCATCGTTCCAGTCAGCATTCACGGGGCCGTCAGTCTTCCAGGAGGATCTGCAGGATGGCGCTCAGCATGGCCGGAGACAGGCCTTGCGGGATGTTGGGAACATTGCCGCTCACCGCAGTCGCGAGCGGCTCATTCCCCGCGGATGTCGCAGGCAGCACGTTCGGCACGGACCGGGCAATCGAGACCCGCTCAGGCCTGGAGATCCACCAACGGCACTCGACGGCTGAGGTGCAACTCACGTCGTCCGCCAGATAGACAGTCGAGTCGGTGCTCCGATAGGTCTGGCCGTTGAGCATGTTCGTGGTGATCACCGAGGTCGGATAGCCCGCAAGGTTCACGTCGCTCGTGATCGTCTGGCTCAACAGCTGCGAGCCGTCCAGGTCGTTGCCGGACGATCGGCTGAGACGCGCATAGGGACGCTTGATGGGCGTCGACACAGCAGGACAGAGTCCGCTGCCCGCCACCAAGGCATTGCGCACCGCCACGTCGCTGGACGCGTCGCAGTAGGCATATTCCTTCAGGGCAATGACCTGCCCCTGATCCGAGGACGTGAGGCTGGCCAGCACATTGCTTGAACTCATCGGCATGCCCGTGTACGGGAAGCGCTGCGCGAAGCGGGTCACCGTCGTCATCTTCCGACCCGTCGGTGTCTCGCCCTGCGTCTTGAACACACGGTAGCCCAGCGAGCCGCGACCGTTCTTGTCGGCCCGCATGCCCGCATAGGCGTACTCGGTGATCGACGGCTGGCCGGGGATGCCGGAAGGACTCGACACGGCGATCACCACGAATCCGGTCGGTGCGATGGCGACTTGGTCGGCGTCCACGTTGGACTCGATGCCGACGCGATCGGTCCCCGCTGCGGACTGGTACGTGATCGTCGTGACGCCAGCCGTGCCCTCGCGGACGCTCAGCAGACGATCCGGGGGGATCGGATAGTTCGGCGTGTACAGCACGTTCGCCTCACCGTTCGGCGCATGGCCGAGACTCAGGATCTCCGTCGCGGACTTACCCGTGAAGTTGCCGATCAGCATCTGGCGCCTGTAGGTTCCTCCCGTCAACCCGCTGGCCATGGTCCCCAGCCGATTCAACGGAATGTTGAATCCTCGGTCCTGGACTGTTGCACCGCCTCTGGAGATATACATGAACGCCTCGTAGTAGCGTTCGAAGCCCTCGCGCCAATCGTTGTACGGGACGAGGAAGAGCGAGTCGGTCCGACCATCTCCATTGAAATCCATCGGCACCGGGAAACCGCCGCCAATCGTCGGCTGGTCGCCGGAAGACGGCGGCAGTCCGTTCCAGGCTGGCACCGGGAAGACGGTGAAGGTGGGATCGGGAAGGCCATAGACGTAGGACCCTCCACCATTAAGCCCGCTCATGTTGACCCGCAACTCGGGCTGTCCGTCTCCTTGGATGTCCAACGAATTGGCCGAGGCGATCGCGGACCCGCGATTCGGAGAGTTCCGGAAATCGAAGTTGCCGTCACCTCGGGAAATGGCCACGTCGCCCAACTGCGAGCTGATCGGATACGAACTGCTATAGATCTCTGCGCGCGGATCCGTCACCAGGAGGTCCGCCAGTCCATCGCCGTTCATGTCGAAAGTGGCTGAGCCGCCAAGTTCGCCGTTGCCGGATTGCACCAACGGGAACGGTGCAAGGTTGGTGGCGATTTCAGTGAAGCCGCCTTCGCCGTTGCCGAGGAAGGCGCGGGTGCATTGCTGGGATGGACACAGATCGAAAGTGGCTGCGCGGTAGTCCTTCTCGCCGATCCGACTGGTGATGACATCCAGGATGCCGTCATTGTTCAGATCGAGGAAGTAGAAATTCTCGGCATCGCCCCAGCCCTTGTATGGACTGTTGCCTTCGTCCGTGTAATTGAAGTCCGGCATCCAGGCACGGAGGCGCTGCGGGAACCCGCTGACGTCCCGCTTCACAAATCCCGTCGGCGTGTTCAGATACAGCGCGGAAGACAGATGCGGACAAGGGTTCTCGTCAACGACGAATTCGTACTTGTTGACGAACCGGAAGATGTCCGGCCGGCCGTCTCCGTTGAAATCGCGGATCAGCACGCCGATCCTGCAGTTCGTGGTCCATGGCCAACTTTCCATGGTGAATCGCTCGTTGGCGAGCACTGGATCGACGACCGTCGTGAACTGTCCGCCTCCGGTGCTCCGGTAGATTACATTGCGAGGCGTGCCATCGATCCGCACCCTCAACAGATCCGTCTTGCCGTCGTTGTCCACGTCGAGGGCGTAGATGCCTGACGGTGTTCCGGACAATTCGAGGGAAGAGTAGAGGTCGGCGGGCAGATTGAGCCCGGGGACCTCCGAGTACGACACCGGACCGCCCTCGGTATAGGTGAAGGAAGTGGCCGGCAGGCACTTGCTGCCCGTGGGCGTTGTACATACACGTACGTCCTTGAGCAGCGGGCGACCACTGACAGCGCCGTTGTCGTAGGTGAGACGCGTCGTGCGGACATGCACCGCGCCCACCACACTCCCGATATCCGATGGCGCATTGATATAGGTCGATATCGAATTGAGCAATCGCACCGACACCGATTTATTGGCCCGATAGAGCGTTTCATCCCGCGCGCCGGGTGTGGCAGGTCGATCGGAATATGAGAAGACGACCTTATTGCCGGGACCGTACTGGATCTCCTTGATGGAGACGTCCAAGCCGTAAGACGGATATCCGCCCGAATCGCCCATGTTCATGCCGACCTGGAACGACGCCTGGTCGTAGAAGAACCGGATGTTGTTGCCGTGCTTGTCGAAGGTCTCGGACACGAGCCAGTTCATGGCCTTGCTGGCATGCACCGACGCCGTGCCGAAGACCACGGAACGGCTGCCTGCGTCCGCGGGCCCTTGGCCCAAGATGGAACGTCCACCTTCCGGGTGCCAGACCTGGAAGTACAGGGGGCCGGAGTCCGCGGTGCCACCGGCCACTCCGTATGCGCGCACTCTGGTGTTGCCGTCCGTTTCGACGCGGAACTCCCGATACGGCAGGGACACCAGCCCCTCCGCATCTCGCGTGGCGAGCCCGGTCGTGGGATTGCCATTCCCATCGAGCGAAATGAGCCGCGAGCCATTCAGGCACAACTTGTCGGTCGCCAGGAAATTGATGGTTCCCGAGGCCCCGTCGATCGCCTTGATGCCCGCGCATCTTGTGATCTGGGCGCCCGCGCTCAACGCCCAGCCGGCCCCCACGGAGCCGTTGCGGCCGCCGGAGTAGCTGATGGTGATATTCGGCTCGGCGCCCCGCCCCGGCGGCGTCTCCACCTTGATGCTGTACCCCGGCTGCCCGCTGGGTGACACCGACACCGCGGCGCCGCTCAATGCCGGCAATGCTGCCAGCAACAGACCCCAAAATGCACGAACACTCATCGAGTTCACTCTCTTCGAAACGCCAGTCATACGAGTTCTTTTCCGAATGCTGCGACGTAAGCCGCTCTCTCTACGGATCCAAAGATTTGCAGGGGTTCATGAAACGCCGTCGACGGCGATTACTCAGGGCTCCAGCCCCACCCACATCAAGCTGCACCGCCCACTGAACGCCCGCAACGCCGGGTCATCCGTGATGCGCAGGCGCACGGCCTTCCCCTTCACATGCGCGATGGTCAGCAGCGTGAACATCCGCTGGCTGGCGTCCGTGGACTTGAGCGTGGTGATGTATTCATTGCTGCAGGTCATCCCCGTCGGCAGCGTGAAGCCGCCGCGGATCTTGATTTCCATGTTGCCGGCCTGATGCCCACCGCCGGCGACTTCCAGCACGCCGACGTTTTCGAGGAAGACGGGGCCTGTGTCGCCCTCCGCCGCCACCGCTACGCCGGACGCGTACAGCAGTCCGACCAGCAGGGGCGATGCGATCGCGCGGCCGACTTTCCAGATCGTTGTCATGAGTTCACTCCGGTTGCGTCAGGGGGCAGCACTTCCGCCCACATCAGGCTGCAGCGTCCCGGATACGCGCGGAGCGACGCATCGTCGGAGATTTGCAAGGTCACCGACTTGCCCGCCAGATGAGCCATCGTGAGCAGCGCGAACAAGCGCTTGTCAGGATCGCCCTCGCGCTTCGTGGTGATGAAGGTCTTGTCGCAGGTCATGCCCGTGGGCAGGGTGGCGGGACTGCGGAGCTTGATCTCCATGTTGCCCGCCAGATGCCCCGTGGGGCCTGGCGTCTGCTGCACGCCCACGCTCTCGAGAAGGAGCAGGCCGATGTAGGTCTCCGCCGCCCGCGTCGAAGTGCCGGTCAATGCCGACACCACGATCGCCACTGCCATCGCGTGGCCCGTTCGACCGATTACTCTCATCGCGCCTCCTCCGCCCTCAAATCGGCTTGCTCACTGTCACGTGTCGCGCCACGCAGAAGCCATTGGCGGTTTCCGGCGCATCGATGTTCACGCTCAGCGTCAGCCCCTTGCCGAGCGCCGACATCACGAACGCCATCATCTGCAGGTCACGGCCGACGAACAGCACCTGACCGTTGGAGAACTTGCCGCAGTTCTCCACTGCCGTGATGCCCTTCAAGGTGAACCAGAACATCGGCGCCGGCCAGCCCGGGATCGACGACGCGTCATGCGTCCGCATGAGGTCGACCTGACCGGTCACTGTCGTCTCCGCCAACACCGCGCTTGATACGGAGAAAAGCGTCGCGGCAGTCGCGGCCGCCCCGAATGCACGCGCGCACAGACGTTTCAATGTCGTCATGTCTTGTCCTCTCAAATCCTTGCTCACGGCGTCACCGTCACCGAGGTCAACGGGCACGACAGCGGATCGCCCCAGGGGCCGCGCCTGTCGGTGTCGATGTCATAGATGAGCGTCATGGCGCTTTTCATCATCACGGCGGCCGCAAGCGTCCTGTAGAGCACGGCATCGTTGTCCGCGTACAGGTAGACGCTGGTGCAGCCGTTCTCCAGGCCTGGCCCGTAGAGCATCTGCATCTTGCGTGCGCCGACGGTGACGTGCGTGCTCGAGTGCGCGCGCAGCTGCAGGCTTGCGCCCGCGGGAACCGAGGTGACCTTCTCGACCGCCGTTGCCGTCTGCACAGATGTCGTCAGGCACGCCGCGACGACCACCGAAGCCAGCTTCTTCATTGCCACTCCCTCCCTGAATCTCTTTTGTTTTCCGACATCGCCCGGGTGTCCGGATCATGTCCGCAGGGCTCCCGCCATGCGCCGGGGCGCGACGTTACCGTCTTCACGCCGTCTTATCAATGCGTGCCCTCACCAGGGCACCGGCGCTCGCCCCTGACATCACCCCGTCACGGTACCGTTGTCCCACCTCCCGCAACCGTCCCTTACACTCGCCGCGCACCGACAACGCTATCCCCCTCATGAAGAGCACCAAGTCCGCCCGCACGCCGCCCTCGAAGGTGACGCTGGGCATGGTTGCCGAAGTCAGCGGGGTCTCGCCGAGCACCGTCTCCCGCATCCTCAACGGCACCGCCGTCGTCAGCCAGGAGAAGAAGGACGCCGTCGACCGCGCGATCGCCGACCTCGGCTTCGTCCCGAATCCGATCGCCCGCGTGCTGGCCGGCGGGCGCTCCCTCAGCGTCGGCGTGGTGACGCAGTCGATCGACAGCCCCTACTACGGCGTCGCCCTGCGGGGCATCGAGGAAGTGCTGGATGCCGCGGGCTACGTCCCCCTCTTCGCCAGCGGCCACTGGAACGCGAAGGAAGAGCAGCGCTGCATCGATACGCTGCGCGCACGCCGCGTCGACGGGATCATCGTGCTCACGGGGCGGCTCAGCGACGAGTCGCTGCGCAAGCTCGCCAAGGACCTGCCGGTGGTCGTCACCGGCCGCACCTTGAAGGCGCCGAGCCTGTACGCGCTGAACTTCAACGATTTCGAAGGCGCTCGCCTGGCGACGCATCACCTGCTGACGCTGGGCCATCGCAAGATCGCCTTCATCGCCGGCGATCCGGTCCACCCCGATGCGCAAGAACGCTTGAAGGGCTATCGCGCCGCGCTGGAGGCGGCCGGGGTGAAGTACAAGCCGGCGCTGGTGCTGCCGGGCATGTTCCAGGAAGACAGCGGCGTGATGGCCGTCGAGCGACTGATCGACAGCCGTGAGCCCTTCACCGCGATCTTCTCGGCGAACGACCAGATGGCGTTCGGCGCTTCGCTGGCGTTGTACCGCCGCGGACTGCGCGTGCCCGAGGACGTCTCCATCGTCGGCTTCGACGACCTGGCCGGGGCCGCGCATTGCATCCCGCCCCTCACGACGATCCACCAGGCCGGCCTCGAGCTCGGCCGCTGCGCCGCCCAGGCGCTGCTGGACCTGCTGGGCACCAAGGTTCCCACCGTCCAGCTTCCTGAGCCGCGGCTGATCATCCGGTCGTCGACACGGTCGCTCTGATCGGGCCTGGGTACTTCCACCGCCGCTGGCCCTCACCCCCGCCCTCTCCCGCAAGCGGGAGAGGGAGTAAGAAATCAGCACTAACCCTGGTACGGTCACACTCGCTCGTTCGTTATCATGAAAGCGCTTTCATAAACAGAACGACGACGGAGACAGACAGCATGCGGCAGTGGGCACGATGCCTCTCGGCGATGGCATTGACCTTGGGCGTGGCCCAGGCAGGGTCAGGCGTTGCCGCGCAAACCTCCGCTTCTGCAGCGTCTCCTTCTGCGGCTCCTTCGACGGCTCCCACCGCAGTCACCACCACGCTGACCGTTGCCGCCTTCCCCGCCATCGACGAGATCGTGCGCAGCGCGCTTCCCGCCTGGAAGGCGCTGCATCCCGACGTCGACGTGAAGATCGTGAGCCGCGAGCTCAACGACCACCACACCGCGATGACGACGGCGCTGTCGACCGCCAAGGGCCTGCCCGACGTGATGGCGCTGGAGATCGGTTATCTCGGCCGCTTCGCGCAGGGCACCGGGCTCGAGGACCTGTCCGGACCGCCCTACAACCTGAGCGCCGACAAGTCGCGCTTCGTCGCCTACGCCTTCGACCAGGCGACCACGCCCAAGGGCGCGGTGCTCGCCGTGCCGACCGACATCGGTCCCGGCGCCCTGCTCTACCGCACCGACCTGCTGGCCAAGGCGGGACTCAAGGAATGCGACCTGACCGGCAGCTGGGAAGGCTACGTCGCCGCCGGCGTGAAGATCAAGGCGGCGACCGGCGCCTACCTGATGGCCCATGCCCGCGACATGAAGGACATCCTCATCCGCACCGGCCTGGAGCCGGGCGAGGGCCTGTTCTTCGACAAGGACTCCCGCCCGCTGGTGAACACGCCGCGCTTCGTCCGCGCCTTCGAGCTGGCCCGCGCGGTGCGCCGTCAGCAGCTCGACGCCAAGGTCATCGCCTGGTCCTCCGACTGGTCCGAAGGCTTCAAGCGCGGCGGCATCGCGACACAGATGTCGGGCGCCTGGCTGGCCGGCCACCTGAACACCTGGCTCGCGCCCAGCACCCGCGGGAAGTGGCGTTCGGCGCAACTCCCCGAAGGCGCCTTCGCGGCCTACGGCGGCACCTTCTTCGCCATCGCCCGCCATGGCGACGCGGCCCGCAAGCCGATGGCCTACGAGTTCATCCGCTTCATGACGATGAACCGCACGCAGCAGCTCGCGGCCTTCAAGGCGCAGGACGCCTTCCCCGCGCTGATCGACGCGCAGACCGATCCCTTCTACGACCTGCCCCTGCCCTTCCTCGGTGGCCAGCAGGCCCGCCGCGACTGGCGCGAGGCCGCCGACCAAATCCGCGCCTTCCCCGTGCACAAGCAGGACAACTTCGCCAAGGAAGTGATCGACACCGAACTCGACAAGGTGCTCGACCGCGGCAAGGACATCCCGACCGCCCTGGCCGACGCGCAGCGCCTGCTGCTGCTGCGCGCGCACCGCTGACCCGGAACCACGACGATGAGCTTCCGCCTCCCACAGGCCCTGCGCCTCTCGCCCCGCTACGCGCCGTACGCGCTGCTGGCGCCCTTCCTGCTGCTGTTCGTGGTCTTCGGGCTGTTCCCGCTGATGTTCTCGCTGTACCTCGCGTTCCACAGCTGGGAGCCGACCAGCGGCCTGGGCGCGATGCACTGGGTCGGGCTGGACAACTTCGCCTTTGCGCTGCAGGACGAATGGTTCTGGAAGTCGCTGCGCAACACCGGCTGGCTCGCGGTCGCCTCGGGCGTGCCGCAGCATCTGGTCGCGATCCCGCTCGCCACCTTCCTGCACCTCGCCTTCAAGCGCTGGCGCAACCCGATGGTCGGCGCCTACTTCCTGCCCTACATCACCTCGTCGGTCGCCATCGCGATCCTGTTCAGCTCGCTGTTCTCCACCGACTACGGCCTGATCAACCTCGCCATCGCCACGGTGCGCGAGGTCCCGCTGCTCGGCCACCTCGTGCCGCAGGCCGCCGTCGACTGGCTCAACGACCCCGACGCGCTCAAGCCCGCCATCTCGATGATCGTGTTCTGGCGCTACGTCGGCTTCAACGTCGTGCTCTACCTGGCCGCGCTGCAGACCATCCCGCCCGACCTCTACGAGGCCGCGACCATGGACGGCGCCAGCCGCCTGCAGCAGTTCTTCCACATCACGCTGCCCAGCCTGCGGCCCATGATCTTCTTCGGCGTGACGCTGAGCGTCATCGGCGGGCTGCAGCTGTTCGAGGAACCCTTCATCCTCACCGGCGGCAAGGGCGGCTCCGACCAGGCCGGCATGAGCGCGGCCGTCTACCTGTACCGCAACGCGTTCGACTTCAACGACTTCGGCGCCGCCAGCGCGATGTCGTGGCTGCTGTTCTTCATCGTGGCCGCGCTGACGTGGCTCACCAACCGTGCGTTCCGGCGCAAGGACGACTGAGGGCCGACCCCGAGCAACGCCATGAGCACCACGATGCACGCCCCCTTCGACGCCGCCGCGCCTCAAGCCGCGCCGCCGCCGCGCATGACCGCCTGGGCCGCCTACCTGCTGGTGGGCGCCGGGGCGCTGATCATGCTGGCGCCGTTCTATTTCATGTTCGTCTTCGCGACGCACTCGCGCACCGAGATCTTCAGCCTGCCGCCGCCGATGTGGTTCGGCGACGACTTCCTCGCCAACGTCGAGATCCTCACCAAGCGCCTGCCCTTCTGGCGCAACCTGGGCCTGAGCCTGTACGTGGGCATCTGCAACACCGGCCTGACGCTGCTGTTCTGCTCGATGGGCGGCTATGCCTTCGCGATGTACGAGTTCCGCTTCAAGAAGGCGCTGTTCGGTCTGGTGATGGGCACCATGCTGCTGCCCAGCTTCATGAACATGATCCCGAGCTTCATGATCATGGATCTGCTCGGCTGGATCGATCAGCCGCGCGCGCTCTACATCCCCGGCGCGGCCAGCGCCTTCGGCATCTTCCTGATGCGCCAGTTCATCGGTTCCGCCGTGCCGCGCGAGCTGGTGGAGGCCGCGCGCATGGACGGCTGCGGGGAACTGGGCATCTACGCCCGCATCGTGCTGCCGCTGCTCAAGCCGGCGCTGGGCACGCTGGGGCTGATCACCTTCATCTCCTCCTGGAACAACTTCATCGGGCCGCTGGTCGTCATGCGCTCGCCCGACATGTACACGCTGCCGCTGGCGCTGCGATCGCTGCAGAGCCCGGTGGACACCGAATGGGGCGCGCTGATGGCCGGATCCGCCATCGCGACGCTGCCGTTGATCGTGCTCTTCGTCCTGTGCTCGCGGCAGCTCATCTCGGGCCTGACCGTCGGCGCGGTGAAGTGACGCCCGACGCCTGCGCCTCTCCTCCAACACCTAGAACAACACCCTCGATGTCATCTGCCACCACTGCCCCGTCCGTCGCCGCGTCCACCGCGGCGTCCGCCTCCGCGAGTGCCGCTTCAACGGCACTCCCGACGGCCGCCGCCAAGGACTTCCCCGCCGACTTCATCTGGGGCGTCGCCACGAGCGCCTTCCAGATCGAGGGCGCGCATGACGCCGACGGCAAGGGACCGTCGATCTGGGACACCTTCTGCCGCCAGCCCGACGTGATCGCGGACGGCAGCAACGGCGACGTCGCCTGCGAGCACTACGCGCGCTGGGAGGAGGACCTGGACCTGATCCAGGGCCTGGGCGTTGACGCCTACCGCTTCTCGGTGTCCTGGCCGCGCGTGATGCCCACGGGCCAGGGTGACTGGAACGAGGCCGGCCTCGCGTTCTACGAGAAGCTGGTCGACGGCCTGCTCGCCCGCGGCATGAAGCCCTACCTGACGCTCTACCACTGGGATCTGCCGCAGGCGCTGCAGGACATCGGCGGCTGGGGCAACCGCGTCACCGTCGAGCGCTTCGTCGAGTACGCGGTCGGCATCGCGAAGCGCCTGGGCGACAAGGTCGCCTCCATCGCCACGCACAACGAGCCCTGGGTCGTCGCGCAGCTCGGCCATGAGTCCGGCGTCTTCGCCCCCGGCATCAAGGATCGCAAGATCGCCGCGCAGGTCTCCCATCACCTGCTGCTCAGCCACGGCCTGGCGGTGAGCGCGATGCGCGCGCTGAACGTCAAGGCCTCGCTGGGCATCGTGCTGAACATGGCGCCGATGTACCCCGCGACGGAATCCGACGCCGACCGCACCGCGGCCCGCCTCGAGGACGGCAAGCTGCGCCGCTGGTACATGGATCCGATCTTCGAAGGCCGGTATCCGCAGGACGTGCTGGACCATCTCGGCCATGACGCGCCCTACATCGAGGCCGGCGACATGGCGAAGATCCAGGTGCCCGTCGATTTCGTGGGCATCAACTACTACTCGCGCGGCATGATCAGCGCGGCCGGTCCGGTCGACAGCAAGACCAGCGGACTGGAGCTGACCGACATGGGCTGGGAGATCTATCCGCAGGGACTGACCGATCTGCTGGTGTCCATCAAGCAGGACTACCCCGGCGCGAAGCGCCTGTACGTGACGGAGAACGGCGGCGCTTTCCCCGATCCGGTCGGTGCCGACGGCCAGGTGCACGACGCCGACCGCACGCGCTACCTCGACACGCACATCGCCGCCGTCGGCGAGGCGATCGCGCAGGGCGTGCCCATGGGCGGCTACATGGTGTGGAGCCTGATGGACAACTTCGAATGGGCGTCGGGCTACGCCAAGCGCTTCGGTATCGTGCACGTGGACTACGCGACGCAGCAGCGCACGCTCAAGGACAGCGCGCTCGCGTACCGGGATTTTGTGTTGCAACAGGTATCGCAACGGCGCGCCGCGCGCCAAGGCTGATCGGGAGACCGTCATGGGACAAGTCACGCTGCGCGGCATCCGCAAGCGCTACGGCGATCACGAGGTGATCCAGGGCATCGATCTCGACGTCCGGGACGGCGAGTTCATGGTCTTCGTCGGCCCGTCGGGTTGCGGCAAGAGCACGACGCTGCGGATGATCGCGGGGCTGGAGGAGATCAGCGGCGGCGACCTGCTGATCGACGGCCATCGCGCCAACGAACTGCGTCCCGCCGACCGTGGCGCGGCGATGGTGTTCCAGAGCTACGCGCTCTACCCGCACATGACGGTCGCGGAGAACATGGGTTTCGCGCTGAAGATGGCCGGCGTCGGCCGCGCCGAGCGCGACGAGCAGGTGCGCCGCACCGCCGAGATCCTGCGCATCACCGACCTGCTGCAGCGCACGCCCAAGCAGCTGTCCGGCGGACAGCGCCAGCGCGTGGCCATCG
The DNA here is from genome assembly GCA_946886855.1 of uncultured Roseateles sp. Next base: position 19,233 of record CAMPJJ010000017.1, read on the forward strand.
GCCGCGCGATCGTGCGCAAGCCCAAGGTCTTCCTGTTCGACGAGCCGCTGTCCAACCTCGACGCGGCCCTGCGCGTGGACATGCGCATCGAGCTGACGCGGCTGCACCAGCAGCTGGGCACGACCATGATCTACGTCACCCACGACCAGGTCGAGGCGATGACGATGGGCGACCGCATCGCCGTGTTCAACAAGGGCCGCATCGAGCAGCTCGGCGCGCCGATGGACCTCTACCGCCGGCCGGCCAACGAGTTCGTCGCGAGCTTCCTCGGCGCGCCGAAGATCAACTTCGTCGAACGCCCGACGGCCAACGCGCCCGGCGCGGCGCGGCGGCTGTGGGACTCGCTCGGCGGCGCGTCGCGTCCCGCGGCGAACCGTCTCGGCCTGCGGCCCGAGCACCTGCTTCTGGAAACAGGCAACGACGAGGGCGCCGTGCCCGCGACCGTGGTGCTCGCCGAGCACCTGGGCGACACCTCCATCCTGCATCTGCGCGTCGACGGCATCGCCGACCTGCTCACCGCCAAGCTCCCCGCGGGTGCGGCGTCGCTGCATGACGGCGACACCGTCCGTCTGATCGCCGCCGCCGACCACGCCCTGGCTTTCGACGCTGAAACGCGCGCCCTCGAGCCGCGCGCCGTCCCCGTCGCGGCGTAAGCCGCGACGCTTTCGACGGTCTCCTCGCGAGACCGTCCCGGCCGGCTTCCGTGCGCGGAGACCGGCCCCGATTCCAGCAGTACCCCCGCGCCCGTGTGGCGCGAAACCCCTCGCTAGGGAAAGTCAGTAGAGGTCCGGTGGCTGAAGCAGATAAATTCTGAAAGCGCTTTCAGAGTTACTGCCGAATACACGGATCCAGCTTGCCCTGCAGACAATCGGGCCCGCCATCGCATGGGGGTCAAGGCCAAGACTGAGAGATAACAAGGAGACAAGATGAAGCACGTCCACCCCACCCGACAGCGGCAGGTCCGCGGCCCGCAACGTCAGCCCGTCGCGGCCGCCTGCGCCCTGTTGTTCTTCGCCGCTGCCGCGCATGCGCAGCAGGCCCCCGCCGCGCCTGAGTCGGCCGCCTCCGAAGCCCAGCGCAAGGCCGACGCGACGATCGACACCGTCGTCGTCACCGGCATCCGGCAGTCGCTGGACACCTCGCTGAACCTCAAGCGCCAGCAACGCGGCGTGGTCGACGGCATCGTGGCCGAGGACATCGGCAAGTTCCCCGACACCAACCTGGCCGAATCGATGCAGCGCATCTCGGGCGTGTCGATCGACCGCTCGATGGGCGAAGGCTCCAAGGTCACCGTGCGCGGTGTCGGCCCCGACTTCAACCTGGTGCTGCTGAACGGCCGCCAGATGCCGGCCTCGACCATCGAGGCGACGGGCCCGTCCAACTCGCGCGCCTTCGACTTCGCCAACCTGGCCTCGGAATCGATCTCCGCGCTGGAGGTCTTCAAGACCAGCCGCGCCAGCACGCCGACCGGCGGCATCGGCGCGACCATCAACATCAAGACCGCGCGCCCGCTGGACACCAAGAAGACGGTGGCCAGCATCGGCGTGAAGGCGGTGCACGACGGCGGCAACTCGCGCCTGCCCGAGAACCTCAAGGGCGACAGCGTGACGCCGGAAGTCTCCGGCATCTACAGCACGACCTTCGCCGACGGCATGTTCGGCGTGGCCCTGACCGGCAGCTTCCAGAAGCGCGACCTCGGCTACAACAGCGCCGGCGTGCCCAACGGCTGGCTGCCGTTCAAGGGCGACGAGGGCGGCTGGGGATCGATCCCGCAGGCGGGCCAGCCGGGCTCCGAGCGCATCACCAACCGCCCGGGTCCGACCGACGTCTACTCGGTGCCGCAGAACCTCAACTACAACATGAACGGGGTGAGCCGCGAGCGCACCAACGGCCAGTTGACGCTGCAGTTCGCGCCCACCAAGTCGCTGACGGCGACGATGGACTACACGGCGTCCCAGAACAAGATCCACACGCGTCGCAACGACGTGTCGGCGTGGTTCAACTTCGGACCGTCGACCAGTTCGTGGACCAACGGCCCGGTGTCCGGCCCGCTGAGCTACAGCGAGACCATCGACGGCGTGAACAACCCGGCCGACATCGCCATGGGCGGCGCGGACTTCGCGACCAAGGCCAAGAACCAGTCGCTGGGCTTCAACCTCGACTGGAAGGCCACCGACAAGCTGCGCTTCGAGTTCGACGCGCACCATTCGACGTCCACCACCGGCGCCGACAGCCCCTGGGGCACGAACAACGTCATCGGCACGGCCAGCTACACCCGCGGCACCACGACGGTGGACTTCACCAAGGACCTGCCGATCCTGATGATCGACGGCGTGGCCGATCCGGCCAAGCAGCTGGTGACGGGCTCGTCCTTCCGCAACAGCTACATGAAGTCGCAGGTCGACCAGCAGCAGGTGCGCGGCAACTGGAAGATCAGCGACGAGTCCAAGCTGGACTTCGGCATCGGCCTGTCCAAGGTGAAGAACCGCTCCGCGTATTCGAACGTGCAGCTCGACACCTGGGGCGGCGCCACCAGCGCGGCCGACTATCCGGACAACGTCTGGCTGCCGCAGAACCTGCACAGCTACTTCGGCAACATCAGCGGCGGCAACGATCCGCGCCTGTTCAGCCAGTTCTACACCTTCGACTTCGCCACGGTGCGCAACCTCGCCGCCGCCGCCGCGGCGGCCGCCAAGGCGGCCAATCCGGCCAGCCCGCTGTCGGCCGAGAAGTACCTGGCGTCCAACGTCTTCGACACCGACCGCCGCACGCAGGAGAAGTCCAGCAGCGCCTACGCCGAGTACACCCGCGACTGGGAGCTGCTGGTGCCGATGAGCGCCACGGTGGGCATGCGTTTCGAGAAGACCAAGGTCACCTCCAGCGCGCTGGTGCCGACCGCCACCAGCATCAGCTGGGGCTCCAACAACGAGCTGACGGTGCACAAGGGCACGCCGGGCTTCACGACGCTGGACGGCAGCTACAAGTACTGGCTGCCCAGCATCGACTGGGATGCCGACCTGACCGACAAGCTGAAGCTGCGCGCCAGCTACGGCACGTCCATCGGCCGTCCGGGCTGGGATGCGATCCAGGGCGGGCAGACCCTCAACGACCTGGCGCGCCCGAACGGCGGCACCGGCTCGCAGGGCAACCCGGGGCTGAAGCCGCTGAAGTCGAAGAACATCGACTTCTCGCTGGAGTACTACTACGCGCCGTCGAGCTATGTCGCGGCCGGCTACTTCCGCAAGAACATCTCGAACTACATCGGCTCCACGCTGGTCAACGAGACGCCGTTCAACCTGCACACGCCGATCGGCGGCGCGTACTACCAGGCCGCGCAGACCACCGGCGCGTGCAACGGCGACATCACCTGCATCCGCGACTACATCCTCAACAACTTCAACGGCCAGCCGGGCGTGACGAAGACGGGGACCGCGAACGGCCATGCGACCGGCGACATCGTCGGCCAGCCGGGCGATCCGGTGGCCAACTTCCAGATCACGGTGCCGGCCAACACGCGGTCCAACAGCCTGAGCGGCTTCGAGCTGAACGTGCAGCACGCGTTCGGACGCAGCGGCTTCGGCGTGGCGGCGAACTACACGAAGGTGAAGTCCGGACTGAAGTACGACAACATGAGCATCGACCAGCAGTACGCGCTGGTCGGCCTCAGCGATTCGGCCAACCTGGTGGGCTTCTACGAGAACAGCACCTTCAGCATCCGCGTGGCCTACAACTGGCGCGACAAGTTCCTGGCCGCCGTGAACGACGGCAACACGCTGGGACGCTCGGCGCCGATCTACACGGAACCGTACTCGCAGGTGGACCTGAGCCTGGGCTACAACTTCAGCGACAAGCTGAGCTTCCAGGCCGAGGCGATCAACCTGGGCGATTCGATCCTGCGTCAGCACGGCCGGACCTCGCAGGAGGTCTACTCGGTGACGCAGACCGGCCGACGCTACATGGTCGGCATGCGCTACAAGTTCTGATCGCCGCGGCGATGTGATCTCCTGGCCAGCTCCGATGGCCATTCGCCCGGCGCGCGATGCCTTCACCGGTCCCGCGCGCCGGGCTGTTTTTCAAGCCCCCGGCCTCCTTGGGCTTCCCCTCTTCCCGGGCGGACGACGTTCCGCCACCATCGCCCCATGACCTCAGTCCTCCTGAACAGCCGCGACCACGCCGCGATGCGCGTGGTCACCCGCCGGGGCACGGCCTACGGCGACGGCGCGATCCTGGCGCCGCTCTTCCCCGCCGAGTTCCGCAACGCGCAGGCGCACTACCCGATCGTCTTCCGCGACGACGGCGCGGGCGGCCTGTACCCAGTGGCGCTCTTCGGCCTGGTGGAGGGCCGCAACCTGTTCCTGGCGCATGCCGGATCCGAGACGGTCTGGGACGCGCACTACCTGCCCTGGTCGGTCGAGCGGCAGCCTTTCATGATCGGGCGGACGGCGGCACCGGCCGCATCGGGCGCTCCGGGCGCTCTGGGCGGCTCGGCCGGTCCGGCCGGTTCGGCGGATGACGGGGATGCTCTGCAGCTGCACGTCGATCTCGCGCATCCGCGCGTCCGACTGGCCGAGGACGACGACGCGGCGCTCTTCGACGAACACGGCCGGCCGACCGAGCTGGTGGAGCGCACCGCCTCGCTGCTGCGCGCGATCCACGAGGGCATGCTGGCGCTGCCGGCCTTCATGGATGCGCTGCTGACGCATCGGCTGCTCGAATCCTTCGTGCTGGACATCGAGGCCGAGGACGGCGGCGTCGCGCGCATCGCCGGCTTCCAGGCCATCCACGAGGAACGGCTGGCGGCGCTCGACGCCGAGGCCCTGGGCGCGCTGCATCGCGCCGGTTTCCTGGAGCCGATCTACATGGCGGTCGCCTCGATGGCGCAGTTGCGCGGCCTCATCGAACGGCATCGCCGCTCGGGGTCGTGAGGCCGCTGCCATGACGGCGACCACGGAGCCGATGACGTGAAGCCGATCCGCGAGATCGTGGCGACGCCGGGACGCCTGCCGGACGACCTGCTCCAGGTCGCCGAACCGGTCGTGCTGCGCGGCATCGTCGCGCACTGGCCGATGGTGGAAGCGGCGCGGCGTTCCGACCGCGCGGCGGTCGACTACCTGCGCCAGTGCTGGCGCGACGAGCCGGTCGCCATCATGACGGGTCCGCCCGAGATCGAGGGCCGGTTCTTCTACAACGCGGACTTCAGCGGCTTCAACTTCGGGCGTCACGACGCGCCGCTGCCCGCGGTGATGGAAGCCCTGCTCGAACTCCGGCGCGATCCGCGACCGCCCTGCTTCTATGTGGGGTCGACGACGGTGGACACCTGTCTGCCGGGATTCCGCGCGCACAACGACCTCGACGTCGGTCATCCCGATCCGCTGGTCAGCGTGTGGCTGGGCAATCGCAGCCGCATCGCGGCCCACTACGACCTGCCTGACAACGTCGCCTGCGTGGTCGCCGGACGGCGTCGCTTCACGCTGTTTCCACCGGACCAGCTGGCGAATCTCTACGTCGGTCCGCTCGACTTCACGCCGGCCGGACAGCCGGTGAGCCTGGTCGATCTGAAGCGGCCCGATCTCGACCGCTACCCGCGTTTCGCCGACGCCTTGGCCAACGGCCAGGAGGCCGTGCTCGAGGCCGGCGACGCGCTGTACATCCCCAGCATGTGGTGGCATCACGTGGAGGCGCTGGAAGGCTTCAACGTGCTCATCAACTACTGGTGGCGCCAGTCCCCCGACCACATGGATTCGCCGGTGGCCGCGCTGATGCTGGCGCTGCTGACGATGCGCGATCTGCCGCCGACGCAGCGCAAGGCCTGGGAGGGGATCTTCGATCACTACGTCTTCCACGCCGACGACGAGACCGCGGCCCACATTCCCCCGGCGGCCCGGCACGCGCTGGCGCCGCTGAGCGCCGACGGCGCGTCGCATCTGCGCGCCCACCTGATCAAACGCCTGCAACGCTGAGGACCTCCTCATGAATCAAGACGCCACTCCGCGCGCCCCGGTGCGCCGCGTCGTCATCGCCGGCGGCGGCACCGCCGGCTGGATGGTGGCGGCCTGCCTGTCCAAGACGCTGGGCAAGGGCCTCGACATCCGCCTCGTCGAATCCGACGAGATCGGCACGGTGGGCGTCGGCGAGGCCACCATCCCGACGCTGCTGACCTTCAACCACCTGCTCGGCATCCCGGAGCAGGAGTTCATGGCCGCGACGCAGGCCACCTTCAAGCTCGGCATCCGGTTCGAAGGCTGGCGCGATGTCGGCGAGGACTACATCCACTCGTTCGGCACGACCGGCACCGACCACTGGACGGCGGGCTTCCAGCACTTCTGGCGCAAGGGCCGGGAGCGCGGCATCGCAACCGACTACGGCGACTACTGCCTGGAACTGCGCGCGGCGCAGGAGCACCGGTTCGCGCACCTGCCGCGGGCGGGGATGAACTACGCGTTCCACATCGACGCGACCCTGTACGGCCGCTACCTGCGCCGCTTCAGCGAGGGCCACGGCGTGGTGCGTGTCGAAGGGAAGATCGCCGAGGTGATGCGGCACGGCGAGGACGGCAAGGACGGCAAGGACGGGGATCTGCGCGCGCTGAAGCTGCAGGACGGGACGGAGATCGAGGGCGATCTCTTCATCGACTGCACGGGGATGCGCTCGCTGCTGCTGGGCCAGACGCTGGGCGTGGGCTACCAGGACTGGTCTGAATGGCTGCCGTGCGACAGCGCGATCGCCGTCCAGACGGCCTCCGTGCGCGAGGCGGCGCCCTACACGCGCTCGATCGCGCATCCGTGGGGCTGGCAGTGGCAGATCCCGCTGCAGCACCGCGTCGGCAACGGCGTGGTCTTCAGCAGCCGCTACACCGACGACGACACGGCCAAGGCGGCGCTGCTGGGCAACATCGAGGGCCAGGTGTTGACGGAGCCCCGCGTGATCCGTTTCAAGCCCGGACAGCGCGACGTCGTGTGGAAGCGCAACGTGGTCGGCATCGGTCTGGCGAGCGGCTTCCTCGAGCCGCTGGAGTCGACCAGCATCCACCTGATCCAGCGCAGCGCGATCCGGCTGATGCAGATGTTCCCCAAGGACGGCATCCGGCAGTCCGACGTGGACGAATACAACGCGCAGATGGCGCACGAGCTGGAGCACATCCGCGACTTCATCGTGCTGCACTATCACGTCACGAATCGCGTCGACTCGCCGATGTGGCGCGACATGCGGGCCATGAGCGTGCCGCCGTCGCTGCAGCATCGGCTGGCTCTCTTCCGCGAGACGGGACGCGTGTTCCGCGTGCCCAACGAGCTGTTCACCGAGAACTCCTGGATCCAGGTGATGCTGGGACAGGGGCTGATGCCGGAGCAGCACCACCCGATCGCGGACCTGATGGACGATCGTGAGCTGGGCGGATTCCTCGGCGAGATGCGCGAGCGGATCGAGCAGACCGTGCGGCAGCTGCCGGGCCATCAGCAGTATGTGGCGAGGTATGCGCCGGCGGCGGTCGGGAAGGCGCCGGTGCCGGCCTGACCGGTGCTGGAGGTTGCGCAGGTTCGATGGCGGCGGGTGAAGGCGCCCGAAGGTCCCGACGTGTCGTCATCCGGGCGGACGCCTTATGCTTCACCGCACCGGAGGAACCATGCCCGCCCACAACGATCCGACATCCGATGATTTCGTCTGCGTCGCGACGCTGGACTCACCGACCGAAGCCCACCTGCTGAAGGGCGTGCTGGAAGCCGTCCACCTCACGCCGCATCTCGCGGACGAGCACATGGTCCGGAACTATTCGCTGTTGTCGCCGGCGCTCGGCGGTGTGCGCGTGCTGGTGCCGGCATCGGAAGCTGCCGCGGCCCACAGGACCATCGCGGAATTCGAGGCCGGGGCCTATCGGCTCGAGGACGACGACGGGCGGGAGCAGCCCGCGCGCTGAGCTGAACGCCGGCGACTCCGCTTGGCGCACCGATTGCCGGCTAGGCCAGTTCCGGAGACCTTCCATGCGTGGCGCCCTCGACTTCACTTCCTGGCAGACGATGCTCTCGACGCTGATCGGGCTCGTCATCGTGTCGCTCATCGCCGTCGGCGTGCGGCTGCTCGTGATGCAGTCGGTGCAGCAGCGGCGCGAGCGCGCGAACCGGCAGATCAATGAACGGCTCAAGACGTTGATCGCGGCGTACAAGACGCTGGGGGGCTCGTTCACCGGCACGCTCGCCGTGGACCCGCGCCATCTGCGCGACCTGCGCCAGCTCGCCGAGCCCGGCACGATGGCGATCGGCGCCTCCGACCGCGCGCGCCGCATGCGCGATGCGGTCGAGGCCGCACTGTCCGACATCATCCTGCTCGGCACCGACGAACAGGTGCGCCTCGCCGCGCAGGCGGCCCAGGACATGGTGACCGGCAAGCCGGTGGAAACGGCGGCGCTCGTTGCCTCCCTGCGCGATTTCATCCGCGAGGTGCTGGAGCTCGATCCGATCCCGGCGTCCGTCGTGATTCCGAAGCAGGGGCCGCTGAGGCCCGCAGGCAGCGGCGGCGGCAAGGGCGGTGGGGCCGCTGGGCGCGAAGGCGGATCACGCGGCGGCGGCGGTGGCGGCGGTGGTGGCGGCGCTGCGGGTGCCGGTGGACTCGGTGCCGGACTGGGGCTGGGTGCCGCGGGCAGCCACGTCGCTGACGCCTCCAAAGATCCCATGGATGACGAACCTTCCAAGTAGGTCGTCCAACGTCGACGGCTAGCGGCGCTCCCAGTGGTACGGCGTCGTCGTCGACACCTTCACCAGCCCCGAGGCTTCCAGGATGGGCCTGGAGAAGTCCGTCGAGTCGCTGTGGATCAGCGTCTTCCCCAGCGTCAGCGCCTCGCGCGCACGCGCTGCGGTGAGCGCGCGATAGATGCCTCGTCCGCGCCACGCCGGACGCGTGGCGCCGCCCCAGATGCCCGCGAAGCTCGTGCCAGCGACGGGCTCCAGCCGCCCGGCGGTGACCACTTCGCCGTCGCACTCCGCGATCCACAGGGACATGCCGTCGTCGCGTGCGAGACGCTCCAGCAGGGACAGCCCCATGGGCGCCGGATCGAAGTCACCGAAGACCTCGGCCTGCATCGCGCACATGCGCGCCACCTCATGCGGCTCCCGGATGGTGCGCATCGTCACGCCCTCGGGCAACGGCACGTCGTCGACCAGCAGCCGCGCTTCGCCGATCATGATCGACTCCGGCGGATCCGGCTCGAACCCATGCTCGACGAGCGCCTGATGCAGCCCCGGTGCCAGGTCATGCCAGCGCGACTTCCATTCGAGGTGCGTGATGGCGGGATCGGCCTGGAAATGACGACGCGCTTCTGCAACGAGTCTGCGAACCTCCGCCGCGTCGGCACCGCCAAGATCGCGGTAAGTCACGAAGCCGCGACCCCGCGCGAAGGTCACCAGCCGCAGCGGACCCAGCAGCGTGACGGCAATGGCGCTCGGTGTCTCCGCGTCCGAGCGGAGTTGGTCGTCGTAGGCGGCAAGCAGAGCGGCTGTGTCCTTCATGCCGCTGCATGGTAGTGGACATGCAGCCAAACCCATCAACTTGACCGTTTTGACCATTTCGGTACACTTGGTCAAATGACATCAAGCAACGATGGGCAGACCGCCTCGGCCAATGCGCGACGGGACACCATCCTGGACGCGGCGATCCGGGAGTTCGGACAGCGCGGTTACCGCAAGACCTCCATCGAAGATCTCGCTTCGGCGGCCCAGATCTCGAAGCAGGGGCTCTACCTGCACTTCGCCGGAAAGAACGAGGTCTTCGTCGCCGCGATGCAGAAGTACCTCAGGGACGGTCTGGCGCTCGTCGACGAGGCGCTCAGCCGCACCGACCAGCCGCTCTCCAGACGACTCGCCGCCGCCATGGAGGCCTGGTTCGGTCGTCATCTCGCCACCTTCACGCCGACCTCGTTCGACGTGATCGAGGCCGGCGATCAGCTCTCCTCGAAAGACGTCGAGCACGTGAAGGTCGCCTTCCAGCAGCGCATCGCCAAGGCCTTGGCATCGGCGCCGGCGTTCATGAACGTCCCGTCGAACCGGTCGCCGCAGGACGTCGCGCAAGTGCTCTTCCTGTGCGGCCTCACCTGGAAGGACGGCCGGCCGACCGCCCAGGAATTCTCAAAACGCGTCCGGCTGTGCGTCCGCGTCTGCTGCCATCTGGAGGAATGATCCATGAGCAAGGTCCTCGTCACCGGCGGATCCGGTTTTCTCGGCGGTCACTGCATCGTCCAACTCCTGCAGGCCGGCCATGAGGTCCGCACCACCGTGCGCTCGGCGAGCCGCTCGTCCGTCGTGCGGGACATGGTCCGCGAGGGCGGCGCCGATCCGGACGCCCGTCTCGACATCGTGATCGCGGACCTCGGTGCGGATGCCGGGTGGGCCGAAGCCGTCGCCGGCTGCGACTACGTGCTGCACACGGCGTCGCCGTTTCCTCCGGGCGCGCCCCAGCACGAGGACGAGCTGATCGTCCCCGCGCGCGAGGGCACGCTCCGGGTGCTGCGCGCCGCGCGGACGGCGGGTGTGGCGCGGGTGGTGCTGACGTCCTCCTTCGCCGCGATCGGGTACGGGCACGCCCGTCTGGAACAGCCGCTCGATGAGTCCCACTGGAGCCGGCTGGAAGCCGATACCACCGCCTATGTGAAGTCGAAGACGCTGGCCGAGCGCGCCGCCTGGGACTTCGTCGCCGCAGCGGGTCGAGGACTGGAGCTCGTCGTGATCAATCCAGTCGGCATCTTCGGCCCGGTGCTCGGCGCCGACTACTCGTCATCGATCGGCTTGATCAAGCGCATGCTGGACGGCCAGATCAGCGCCTGTCCGCAACTGCACTTCGGCGTGGTGGACGTGCGGGACGTCGCCGATCTGCATCTTCGCGCGATGACGCATCCGCAGGCCGCGGGCCAACGTTTCCTCGCTGCCGCCGGCGACTGCGTATCGATGCTCGATGTCGCGCGCATGCTGCGCGCCGGTCTGGGCGAGGCGGCGCGCCTCGCGCCCACGCGGCAGCTGCCGAACTGGCTGGTCCGCCTCACCGCCCGCTTCAAGCCCGGGCTGCGCCAGCTGCTGCCCGAGCTCGGCAAGGTGAAGCACCTCTCCAACCTCAAGGCGCGACGCGTGCTCGACTGGCAACCGCGCGGCGACGCCGAAGCGATCGTCGCAACAGGAGCGAGCCTGGCCCGCCGGGGTCTGCTGGGCACCCGCTGAACGCTCGCTGATCGCCCGGATGGGCGCGCCGACCCCGGGCGCTACGTCATCCCTTCACGCTGCTGACTTCCTCCGCGAAAAAAATCACGCGCTTCACGACCTCCCAGGTGAAGCTTCATGAGCACGACATCCCGCCGGTCCTTCCTGACGGCCGCGGTCGCCGGCATGGCGAGCAGCCATGCCTTCGCGCAGACCCTCCGCCAGGCGCTCGCCACCCCCGCCAACAACGCCACCGGCACGCTCGCCGACGTCGAGCACGTGGTCATCCTGATGCAGGAGAACCGCTCCTTCGACCACTACTTCGGCACGCTCGCCGGCGTGCGCGGCTACAGCGACCCGCGCCCCATCGCGCTGCCCTCCGGCCAGCCCGTGTGGATGCAGCCCGGCACGGCCCTCGGCGCCCAGGTCCTGCCCTACCACTTCGACATCCGCAACACCAACGCGCTGCGCGTCGGCCTGGACCACAGCTGGAAGGGCACCGAGGCCACCTGGAAGGACTGGAACGTCTGGGTGCCCAAGAAGTCGCCCCGCACCATGGGCTACTTCGACCGCAGCGACCTGCCGTTCTATTACGCCCTCGCCGACGCGTTCACCGTCTGCGACGCGTACCACTGCTCGATCTTCGGACCGACCGACCCCAACCGCTTCTACGCCCTCACCGGCCACAGCAACGCGGTGGTGACCGGCATCTCGGACTCCAAGCTCTACAACGTCACCAACGGCACCTACAACGGCGACATCGCCAACGACAACCCCGCCGCCAAGGGCAACGAGTGGCTGACCTATGCCGAGACGCTCGAGTCCGCCGGCGTCAGCTGGAAGGTCTACCAGGAGTGGGACAACTACGGCGACAACTACCTGCAGTACTTCAAGAACTTCCGCACCGACGCCAACGGTCAGAAGCTCAGCAGCGCCTCGCCGCTGTACCGCAAGGGCCGCGCGCTGGCCGCGGGCTCGACCCAGGCCAACGCGCCGGGCACGACCGGCCAGTGGCTGATCGACCAGTTCGCCGCCGACGTCCGCAGCGGCAACCTGCCGCGCGTGTCCTACATCTGCGCGCCGACCGAGTATTGCGAGCATCCCGACGACACGCCCAACGCCGGTGAGAACTTCACCGCGCGCCTGCTGCAGGCGCTGGTGCAGACGCCCGAGGTCTGGTCCAAGACCGCGCTGATCCTGACCTACGACGAGAACGACGGCTTCTTCGACCACATGCCGTCGGTGATGGCGCCGCTGAACACGGACCGCGGCCGCACGACGATGGCCAACGCCACGCAGGGCGAGATCGCCAACGGCCAGCCGATCGGCCTCGGCCCGCGCGTGCCGACGATGGTGATCTCGCCGTGGAGCAAGGGCGGCCGCGTCTGCTCGCAGCTGTTCGACCACACCTCGCTGATCCGCTTCACCGAGGAATGGCTGGTCGCCCTCGGCCACCCGCGCAACGCGGTGCAATGCAACGGCATCTCGCCCTGGCGCCGCGCGGTCTGCGGCGACATGACCAGCGCCTTCGACTTCAAGTCCGGCGGCCCCGGGTTCCCCTCCTCCGTGCCGGCGAACGCCGTCTACTTCAAGGGCTGGGGCACGAAGGACGCGCTGCCGCCGACCAACCAGAGCCTGCCGCGCCAGGAGAAGGCCACCAGCGGCATCCCGCGCCGCGCGGCGCCGCTGTCCTACCGCTCGACCGTCGAGGGCATCGCCGCGACGAACGCGAAACAGTTCGCGCTGAGCTTCGCCAACGAAGGCAGCGTCACGGCCGCGTTCATCGTCTACTCGACGCTGCGCACCGACGGCCCGTGGCACTACACCGTCGAACCGGGCAAGCGCATCGACCAGGAAGTCTGGAACTGGAACAGCGCGCCGCTGCAGCTCGCCGTGCACGGCGACAACGGCTTCCTGCGCGAGTTCCGCATGAACTTCGACGGCATCGGCCGCCTGGCCGCGACCAGCCTGAAGGAGCAGCCCGCGAGCGCGAGCATCACGCTGACACTGCGCAACGCCAGCACGCAGACGATGCGCTTCCGCGTGGTCGACAACGCCTATGGCGACAAGACCGTCGTCACGGTGGACGTGCCGGCGGGCTCCAGTCGTGACCACGTCCGCGCCGTCACGTCGAGCTACGGCTGGTACGACCTGCTCGTCACCGTCGACGGCGACAACGCCTTCCAGCGCCGCCTGGCGGGCCACGTCGAAGGCGCTGGCCTGGACTTCACCGATCCGGTGCTCAACGGCCTCGCGCAGGTCGCCTGGAACGCGCCGCCGGTGCTGCCGCCCAGCACGCCGACGGCCACGTTCAAGGCCGACGTCGACCGCGTGCGCATCGGCGGCGGCGTGTCGCTGACCTGGACCGGCCTGCCCGCGAGCACGACGAACTGGATCGGCCTGTACCGCGTCGGCATGACGCCCGGCGGCCCCGGCTCGCTGAAGTGGAACTATGTGGCGAGCCCGTCGGGATCGCAGGTGTTCCCGCTCGCCGGCCAGCCGGAGGGCGACTACTTCCTCGGCCTGTTCCTCAACGACGGCTACGGCGAAGCCGCGCCGCGCCTGTCGGTCCGCATCCGCAAGAACGGCGACGTGAACGCCGACGGCGCCGTCACCGCCGCCGACCGCGACACGCTGCGCAACGCCATCGGCAGCTGCGCCGGCGACGCGCGCTTCGAGCCGCTGGCCGACATGGACGGCGACAAGTGCATCACGCAAGCGGATTACCGCGTCTGGTACCAGCTCTTCAGCACCCTGTGAGAACCCTCATGACCCTCATGCTCCGCAACCCCCTGCTCGCCGCCGCTGCACTGGCGATCGCTTCGCTGCTCGTACCGGCCGCCCATGCCGCCACCGTCTCGCTCACGGCGGCCGGTCCTGCCAAGGTCGGCGAAGGCGTGGACCTGCTCATCAGTCTGGTGGATCCGTTCGGCGGCCTGCCCTCCGATGAAGAGCTGCTGTCCTTCGGCTTCCGCCTCAGCTACGACACGACCAAGCTCTCCTTCGGCAGCTTCACCGCCGCGGCCGGCTGGGATGACGACAGCCCGTGGCTGGGCGCCGGCACCTTCGGCGGATCGAGCTTCCCCGGCGTCGCCAACGGCGGCCAGACCTCGCTGCTGCTCGGCACGCTGCACTTCGGCGCGCTGCAGGGCGGCCTCGCGCAGATCGGCCTGATCACCGATGCCGGCAACCTCAACCACGGCCTCAGCTACCTGTGGAGCGACGTCCAGCCGCTCAACGCGTCGCTGAACCTGGCGGTGTCCGCGGTGCCGGAGCCAAGCTCCGCGCTGCTGGCGGCGCTGGGCCTGGGCGCACTCGGCGTCACGGCGCGTCGCCGCAAGCCGTCGCACTGACGAAGGAGAGGCGCCCGCGAACGCGGGCGCCTTGATGCGCCTTGATGGCGCCTTGAGGCCGCTCTCCAGCGCGTAGGACGACATCCCTGCGACAACCCTCCGCCGTCCGACGGCGCACGTCGACCGCGTCCCCAATACTGGCCCCCACCGCCACCCCAGGGGCCGCCGATGACCGTGATCCGCAAGGGCCAGCAGCCCGCGGCACTGACCCGCGAGCAATTCCACGAGCGCTTCATGCGTCGCTTCCAGGACCCGGCCTACCAGGCCGAGCACGAGGCCATCGCCCGCCTGGAGACCATCGCCTTCGAGGCGATGAAGGAAGGGCGCAAGTCGCCGGTCACCCGCCCCGCGGGCAACGGCTTCAAGGATCCGACCTACGAGACCTCGGTCGAGTGGCTCGAGACGCACCAGCGGCTCCAGGTCGCCCAGCAACGCTGGAGCGATCCCGCGACCCGCTCGCGCGTGCTGCTCGTCTGCGGCAGCGACCGCAACGACGGCACCTGTCCGGGCGAGATGTCCAAGACCTGGCGTCTGACGCAGATCGCCAAGGAGCAACTCAGCGGCCACGACGTGATCATCGACGTGCTCGACCTGAGTCTGATCACCTCGGAATACGGCCGCCAGATCCATCCCTGCAAGGGCTGCGTGTCGACGGCGATGCCGCTCTGCCACTGGCCCTGCAGCTGCTATCCGAACCACGCGCTCGACCAGTCCAGCGACTGGATGAACGAGATCTACGAGCGATGGGTGTCCGCGCATGGCGTGATCCTGCTCACGCCGACCTACTGGTACCAGTCGCCGAGCGCGTTGAAGCTGATGATCGACCGCCTGGTCTGCGCCGACGGCGGCAATCCGGATCCGACCTCGACCCACGGCAAGAAAGCCGAGGAAGCCAAGGCCATCGAAGAGAAGGGCTGGGACTATCCCAAGCACCTCGAAGGCCGCGCGTACGGCCTGGTCGTGCATGGCGACGTGGCCGGCGTGGAAGCGCAGCGTCGCAACCTCGCCGACTGGCTGGACTGGATGGGGCTGGTCGACGCCGGCCAGCTCTCCCGGCTCGACCGCTACATCGGCTACTTCGAGCCCTACTTCAACAGCCACGAGGCGCTCGATCGCGACGAAGCCTTGCAGAACGAAGTTCGCCTGGTGGCCGATCTGGTCGGCGACGCGGTCAAGCAGCTGCGGGAGGGAAATCTGCCCCGTTCCAAGCGCCAGGCCGTGCGTCCGAAATGACGGCGGTCTCGCCAACTCGTACGACCTCCCCTCGACTCATCGACTCAAGGAGCACTCCGATGGCCCAGTCCCCTTCCCGCTCGACGCACCAACTGCATCCCGAACTGCCGGCCGACGTGCCGCCGTTCCCGACCTCCGACACCGATGTCGACGGCGATGACCTCGACAGCGTCTACGGCCAGCTCGTGAAGGGCGTCGGCCATGAGTTCGTCACCGACCAGAACGTCGACGAGCTCGCCCGTCGCGCCGAAGAGGACGGTCATCCGATCCTCGCCACCGAACTCCGGGAATGGAAGGCGCCTTGCTGACCCCTCGCCCCTGAGGTCCGTTCCCCAATGAGACAGGGCCCCGCGGGGCCCTGTTCCTTCCTGCGCCGCCCTCAGGCGGTGGCGCAGCTCAGCACTTGATGCCCGCGTGCAGCGCCACGACGCCGCCGGTCAGGTTGTGCACGTCCACGTGGCCGAAGCCCGCCGTCTTCATCATGGCCTTGAGTTCGGCCTGCGGCGGATGCATGCGGATCGATTCCGCCAGGTAGCGGTAGCTGTCGGCGTCGCCGGCGATCAGCGAGCCGATGCGCGGCAGGACTTTGAAGGAATACCAGTCGTAGGGCTTGCGCAGCGGCGCCGCGACCTGCGAGAACTCCAGCACCAGCAGCCGGCCGCCCGGGCGCAGCACGCGGTTCATCTCGGCCAGCGCCTGGTCCTTGTGCGTCATGTTGCGCAGGCCGAAGGCCACGCAGACCAGGTCGAAGGAGCCGTCCTTGTAGGGCAGCGCCTCGGCATCGCAGAGGTTGGTCGGCAGGACCATGCCCTCGTCGATCAGCCGCTCGCGGCCGGTGCGCAGCATGGCCTCGTTGATGTCGGTGTGCACGACCATGCCGCGCTCGCCCACCTTCTTCGCGAACAGCCGCGCCATGTCGCCGGTGCCGCCGGCGATGTCCAGCACGCGGTCGCCCGGCTTCAGGTTGGCCACGGCCAGCGTGTACAGCTTCCAGGCGCGATGCATCCCCATGGACATCAGGTCGTTCATGACGTCGTAGCGCGACGCGACCGAATCGAACACGCCGCGCACGCGCTTGGCCTTGACGGTTTCGTCGACGGATTCGAAGCCGAAGTGGGTGGAACTCATGGTGGCGTCCTGCTGAATGGGGGCGTGAGAGGCGTGAGAGGCGTGGAAGGGCGATCGTCGCGCGGGCCGGCGGTCAGTGGCTGCCGCAGCTGCCACCGCCGTGCGAATGGCCGCCCGCGGCCTTCGCGGTCATGGGCG
This sequence comes from uncultured Roseateles sp., assembly GCA_946886855.1. Next base: position 36,259 of record CAMPJJ010000017.1, read on the forward strand.
CATCGCGGTCCAGGCCCGCGGCGGCCAGCTTCGCTTCATAGTCGCGCATCAGCTGGTCCTGGTCGCGGCCCAGCTCATACAGATAGGCCCAGGTGAACAGGCCGCTTTCGTGACCGTCGGAGAAGGTCGGCTTCAGCGCGTAGTGGCCGACCTGCTCGACGGCCACGATGGTGACGTCGCGCTTGCCGGTCTGCAGCGTCTCCTGGCCGGGGCCGTGGCCCTGCACCTCCGCCGACGGGCTGCGCACGCGCATCAGCTCGAACGGGATGCGGAAACGCGCCCCGTCGGTGAAGGCGAGCTCCAGCACCTTGGACTGCTGGTGCACGACGATGTCGGTGGGGAGCGGGGAATTGGAGGCGAGACCGGCCATGAGACCGCGCGGGAACGCGCGAATGCTGGGGAAACGAGGTCGCAGTGTAGCGGCCTCGTTCCCGAAGATCATGGCGCGGCGATCGGACCCGTGTCGGCCAGTTCGCGCACCCTGTCCAGCGCGGCGCCCGCATTCAAGAACCCCGCGCCGCACGCTCGGCAATCTGGCAGCGGTGTCGCTCCGGCCCTCAATGCCGCCTCGATCTGCGCAGGGGTTGCCGACGGACGCAGTTGCAGCATCAGCGCCACGACGCCAGTCACGTGCGCGGCCGCGAAGCTGCTCCCTACGACGTTCTCGTAGGCCGGTGGCCCGCCGTCGCGCAGGCCACTGTTGGAAGTCGTCAACAGGTCGCTGTAGCCCGCGCGCGCGGATGTCCCGCCGGGAGCGATCAAGGTCAGACCGTCCCCGAAGTTGCCATTTCGAGTCAGACGCCGCTGGCGACTTGCACTGCCGACGGCCACGACGCCTTGGCAGTTGCTCGGCGAATGCGAGGTCGCGCGCACCTGTTCGTCGCCAGCGGCGGCGACGACAACCGCCCCCTGCGAGCGGGCGAAGTCGACCGCCGCCTGCACGGCGGCCGGGCACGGTCCCTCGCGGCCCAAGGACAGATTCACGACGCGGGCCGGCGTCGCGTTGCGGGGCACGCCAGGCACCTCACCGCCGACGGCCCAAAGCAGGGCGCTGACGATGTCGGCATTGTGGGAGCGTTCGCCCGCGGCGACGCGCACAGGCAGGAGCCGCACTCCAGGTGCAACGCCGCGCAGGCCCCGCCCATCGACACGAGCCGCGATGAGGCCGGCGACCTGCAGGCCATGCCAGGGTGTCCTGTCGATCGCCCGGCCGGCGCTTTGCGGGACGTCCGTCGGATCGGGATCCCAGCCATCCACGTCACCGGCATCGAACTGCGACACGAAATCCCACCCGGGCAACCATTGCCCGTCCAGCTCGGGATGGTCTCTTCGCCCACTGTCCAGCACGGCGACCACCACCCCGCGCCCATCGATGTCCGATTCCACCGGCAATTGGATCGCCCTCATGTTCCATTGCAGCGGGAAGAATGGCTCGTTCGCCGGTGATGCCGCGGCAGACGCGGAGGTGGCGGCGAACACCCAAGGCAGAACAGCAAGGGGCCACCGGCCGAACTGAAATCGAGACAGCAACATGATCACTCCACAGGGGGACAGGAAGCCTCTCCAGTTGCCGATGGCGCCCCGCAGGTTCACGCGACATCCGGCGACAACGATGGCATGGCGTCGACGAAAAAAATCCCGCCAGCTTTCACTGGCGGGATTCAACGGGAGCCCCGTTCGGGCCCGAGGCACCCGGCTTACCAAACGAGGAGAGTGGCAAGTCCTGGCGAGCGCATTACCAGCTCAGGTTCAGCGTGTACGTCCCGCTGGTGCCCGAGTAGTAGAGCGCCCGCACGTAGACGACGATCGCGGACGATCCGCTGTTCGTGTACGTGAAGCTGTCGACGGCGCCGGCGCCGTTTTCGCTGGCCTTGAGCTGCGTGCCGCTGCTGTTCTGCAGGTACAGGTCGAAGTCCTTGCCGGCGGCCGGCGTCAAGGTCGCGCTGAGCGTCTTGCCCGCGGGCAGCGTGATCTTGAAGTAGTCGTTGGTGTCGGACGACGACAGGCTGCCCGTCACCTTGACCGGCGCGGTAATGGTCTGCGGCGCGGTGCGGCTGTTGTTCGGCTCGACTTCGGCGATCGTGCTGCCGCCACCGCCGCCGCCCTTGATCGCGGTGACCGCGGCGTTGGCGTCCAGGATGCCCGAGCCGCACTGGCTGCAGGTGCCGGGGAAGGCGCGGGCGCTGCTCTTGAGCGCGGCCGTGATCTCGTCCGGCGTGGCCGTCGGCTTGGCGCTGTACATCAGCGCGGCGACACCCGCCACGTGCGGCGTGGCCATCGACGTGCCCTGGTAGTACGCGTAGCTGTCGGCGCCCGGCGTGCTGGTGCCGGCGTTCAGCGTCGACAGGATGCCGTTGCTGGCGCTGGAGCGCACGTCGCCGCCCGGCGCCGCCAGGGTCACGATCGAACCGTAGTTCGAGTAGTACGCACGCGAGCCGTTGCGGTCCGTCGCCGCGACCACGACCACGCCCGAGCAGTTCGCCGGGCTGGAGTTGGACGCGTTCTGGTTCTCGTTGCCCGCCGCGACGATGATGCTGGCGCCGCGCGATCGGGCGCCGTTGATCGCCGTCTGCGTCGTGGTGTCGCAGGCGCCGCCGCCGCCCAGCGACAGGTTCAGCACCTTGGCCGGCGTGGTGTTGGTCGGCAGGCCGGACACGCTGCCGCCCGACGCCCAGGTCATGCCGTCGGCGATGTCGGAGGTGTAGCCGCCGCACTTGCCGAGCACGCGGATCGGCTGGACCTTGGCGTTGAAGGCGATGCCCGCCACGCCCAGTCCGTTGTTGGTCTTGGCCGCGATCGTGCCGGCCACGTGCGTGCCGTGCCAGCTCGAGGTGGACGCCGGATCGCCGGCCTGGCATTCGTTGGCGGCGTTGTAGTCGCCGGGGTCGCTCGGGTCGTTGTCACGGCCGTTGCCGTCCACCGAGACCGTGGTGTCCACGATCATGTCGTAACCGGCGACAAGCTGGCCGGACAGGTCCGCATGCGGCCGGTAGCCGGTGTCGATGACCGCCACCACCACGCCGGTGCCGGTCGCCTGGTCCCAGGCCTGCGGCGCGCGGATGCCGCCGGCGGTCTCCGACAGGTCCCATTGCGAGCCGTAGCTGCTGTCGTTCGGCACGAACAGCGCGTGCATCTTGCGGTCGGGCTCGACGTACTCGACGTTGGCGTCCTGTGCCTTGATCCGGTCGCCCAGTTCGCGCAGTTCCTGCAGGTTCATCCGGCGGTCCAGCCGGAACACATGGGCGCCGGTGCCCATCTGACGCACCAGCGACAGGCGCGCGCCCAGCGGGGCGGCCAGTTGCTGCAGGCGCTCGGTGCGGGCGCCGATGGCGTCGCTCGCCACCGATCGCGCCTGGACCGCGGCGCCCAGGCGCCCTTGCACGACGGTGCTGCCGTCCTTGTATTTCACGATCAGACGATCGGTCTGTTCGCTCAGCTGCCGGGGGGCCTTGTCGATGTCCACCGACGACACGCCCGCCTGGGCCACGCCCATCGTGACGAGACCCAAAGCCAGCGCGAGGCTGAGCTTGTTCAATCGCAACATGCTTGTCATCTCCGAGTTTCTCGATCGACGCCGGGTTCACCGACGCCTGCAAAGCCCCGAACGTCCTGGCGCGTTGGCACCCCTGGCAGGGCACGCCGACCGGCCTATCCGATTGGCGTGCGATGGAGTGTAGGAAGACAGTCGGACGCCAACCGCCCCACCTGCAACAGTTAACAGGAAGGAATACCCCAATAACCTTTTTGTGTCGAAACGCACCAATTGGTCCGGCAATCGCCCGTTCCTTACAGCTAAGGGGCTGATTCGTAAGGTTTGCGCGCGGTTTGCGCCCCTGCGCGAACGGCGTGCCCGGGGTGTCGGAAGCCATGCGCGGGACGGCGCGGATGGCGGGGGGAGAGGGGCTGGTTTAGCCTGCGAAACTTGTCGTTTTCGCCACACATCGGTGACAAATAACCATGTTTCCACTACGCCTGATCGCCGCCGCGACCCTGTCCACCCTGGCCCTGGCCGCCGCGCCGGCCCGCGCACTGGACGTCGCGAGCTTCTCCCCGGACGTCCCGCCCTGCGCGGACTTCTATGAGTACGTGAACGGCCCGTGGGTCGCGCGCACGGAGTTGCCGGCCGACCGGACCCGCATCGGCAGCTTTGACGCGCTGCGCGTGGCCAACGACCGGCTGCTGAGCGACGCCCTGGCGGAACTGCTGGCCAAACCGGCGCTGCAGAAGTCGCCGGGCCTGAAGCAGGTCGCGGCCTATTACGCCAGCGGGATGGACCGGGCGGCCATCGAGGCGCAGGGCCTGAAGCCGGTCAAGCCGCTGCTGGACCGTGTCGCGGCCATGAAATCGGCGCAGGACCTGCCCGGCGCGCTGGCGCAGCTGGGCCGCGTGGGCATTGCCGCGCCGGTGAGCGCCTCGGTGCGCGCCGACGTCAAGAACACCCGCGTGAACGTGCTGACGCTGGGCCAGGCGGGCCTGGGGCTGCCGGACCGGGACGACTACTTCAAGGACACCGACATCGCCAAGAAGCTGCGCACCGCCTACCGGCTCTACGCGCAGCGGCTGCTGTCGTCGGCGGGCTTCGACGCCACGCCGGCGACGATAGACGCGCTGATGGCCTTCGAGTCCCAGCTCGCCGACGCGACGACGCCGCGCGCGCAGCTGCGCGATCCGCTCAAGGTCTACAACCCGATGACCCCGCCGGAGCTCGCCGACAAGGCGCCGGGCCTCGCCTGGGACGCTTACCTGAAGGCGCTGACGCGCAGCGACACCCGCCCCGGCGGCGTCGAGCGGCTGATCGTCGCGCAACCGGACTTCCTGGCGCGTGTGGCGCAGATGGCCGAGAAGGCCCCGCTCGCCACCTGGCAGACCTACCTGCGGGTGCGGGTGCTGGAGAACAGCGCCGCCCGACTTCCGAAGGCCTTCGCGGAAGCCGACTTCGACTACCGCGGCGCGACGATTTCCGGGCTCGAGCAGCCGATGCCCCGCAACGAGGAAGTCATCCAGCTGATCGGCGGCCGCACCGGCGGCAGCCCGCTGGGGCTGGCGCTGGGCGAGCTGTTCGTCTCCAAGGCCTTCTCGCCGGAGGCGCAGCGCCGCGCGACGCTGCTGATCGGCGACGTCAAGGCCGCGATGAAGACGCGCATCCAGAACCTGGCCTGGATGAATCCGGAGACCAAGGTCAAGGCGCTGGAGAAGCTGGAGGCCATGCAGCCCAAGATCGGCGCGCCCGAGACCTGGCCCAGGTACGAGGGCATGACGCTCGATCCGAAGGACTTCGCCGGCAACCAGCTGCGCGCCGCGGCCTGGTTCCATGGCGAGCAGATCAAGGACCTGGACCGGCCGAGCGACCGCACGCGCTGGACGATGTCGCCCTACATCGTGAACGCGCAGGCCGGCGGCCTCAACGAGATCACCTTCCCCGCCGGCATCCTGCAGCCGCCCTTCTTCGACGCCAAGGCCGACGACGCCGTCAACTACGGCGGCATCGGCATGGTGATCGGGCATGAGATCGTGCACCACTTCGACGACCGCGGCCGGCAGTTCGACAGCATCGGCAGCCTCCACGACTGGTGGACCGCCTCCGACGCCGAGAACTACAAGGCGCGCGCCGACCGCGTCGTGGCGCTCTACGAGCGCTACGAGCCGGTCAAGGGCACGCCCATCAACGGACGGCTCACGCTGGGCGAGAACATCTCCGACATGGCCGGCATGCCGATCGCCTTCGACGCGCTGCAGAACGCGCTGCGCCGCACGGGCCAGGACAAGTCCCCGGAGAAGATCGACGGCTTCACCCCGGAGCAGCGCTTCTTCCTGTCCAACGCCATGGTCTGGCGCAACAAGTCGCGCGAGGCGGCGCTGCTGAACCAGCTGCGCACCGATCCGCATTCGCCGGGCAAGTACCGCGTGCTGGCGCCGATGTCCAACATGCCGGAGTTCGCCAAGGCCTTCAACTGCAAGGCCGGCGATGCGATGGTCGCGGCGGATCCGATCAAGGTCTGGTGACGCGCTGAACCCGCCGCGGCGAAACCTCGCCGCGGCCTCCGGGGCCTGCCCGCCGTGAGGCGCGGCAGGCCCCGTGCCTTCCGGTACCCCTGTCTTCCGGTACCCCTGCCTTTCGGAACGGGCGCTCGGAAGTCATGGACCGGGTGCCTCACGCCTGGGGTCAGGTCTTGTCACGGTCTCGTCACCTGACGCCGCGGCGGAAGTCATGCGTGACTTTCGACCCGATGGATACTGGGGAAAGTCGACGCGCGGCCCATCCCGGCGGCTTGCATTTCGTCGCGGCATTCCGGCGATCCGCCCCCCGCCTTCGACGCTTGGTCGCGCACCGCTTGGTCGGGCCGGCGATGCTGCCTACTCTGAAAAAAGACCGATCGCACCGCCACCCTGACGCGGGCCGCGACGGTTCCTCAGCCCACAGGAGCACGACATGACCGCCACCACCCGCCCGACCCGCTCGACCCTCTTCCGCATCGCGACCGGCGCGCTCTTCGCCGTGCTGGCCGCCGGCTCGGCGCAGGCCGCGCCCGACGATCTGGAACGCGTCCAGGTCTCCGGCCGCCGCCCCGGCGAGATCCCGCGCACGGACGTGCGCGCCACCTGCCCCGGCGTCGATCAGGTCCTCTTCGACCGCCTGGCCCGCGCCCAGTTCCGCGAAGGCCAGGAGGGCGTCTCCACCGTCAGCTTCCGCCTGAACGGCAACGTCATCAGCGAGGTGCGCGAACGCGGCCCGGCCGTCTACCGCGCGCCGCTGCGCACGGCCATCCGGTCGCTGCAATGCCAGGGTGCGCCGAAGGACACGCTCTACGTCATGCAGGTCTCCTTCCGCAACCAGGAGTCGAGCGGCGACATGAACGAGCGCGTCGCGATGATCGAGATGGCGCCGCCGGCGGCCGGATCGGTGGCCGTCGCAGCGAGCGCGGCCGACGGTCGCTGATCGGGTTGTTCCCGGATGGGTCTCCCCCGGGGGCTGGCTAGGATGGCCGGCACGACCACCCGGAGACCCGACCCATGCCCGTCCGCCCCACCGATGCCGCGCGCCGTTCCCTGCTGATCACCGGCGCCCTCGGCGCCACGGCCGGCGCGCTCGGCTGGCCCGCTGCGGCGCGTGCGGACACCTGGCCCGCCAGACCGATCCGGTGGGTCGTCGCGTACCCGGCGGGCGGCGGCTCCGATTTCCTCGCGCGCCAGTTGGCGCCGGTGCTGGGCAAGGCCCTCGGCCAGACGCTGGTCATCGACAACAAGCCCGGCGCGGCGGGGATCATCGGCACGGACAACGCCGCCAAGTCACCGCCGGACGGCTACACGATCCTCACCGGCGACAACGGCGCCATGGTGTTCAACAGCGCGCTCTACAAGAAGCTGCCGTACGCGCCGGCGGACTTCGCGCCGGTCGGCCTCATGGCCCGCTTCCCGCTGCTGCTGGTGGTCAATCCCAACGCGGGCTTCAGTTCGGCGAAGCAGTGGCTGGACATGATCAAGTCCAGGCCGGGGAAGTACAGCTACGCCTCGCCCGGCATCGGCAGCCCCCACCACCTGGCGATGGAGCTGCTGAAGGACCGCACCAACAGCTACATCGTCCACGTGCCCTACCGCGGCACGGCGTTCTCGACGCAGGACCTGATCGCCGGCGTCGTGCCCATGGGCATCCTCGACACCGCCGCCGCCCTGCCCCATCTGCGCGCCGGCAAGCTGAAGGCGCTGGCGGTGCTGGCGCCCCGGCGCATCGCCGCGCTGCCCGACGTGCCCAGCTTCGACGAGACCGGCGTGACCGGCGTCGAGGTGAGCGCCTGGCAGGGCCTGTTCGTCCCGAAGGGCACGCCCGACCCGATCGTCGCGCGCCTGGGCAGCGAGTTGGGGAAGGCGCTGACCCAGCCGGATCTGAAAGCCCGACTGGAGGACTTCGGCCTGGAGGTCGCGCCGGGTGACGCCGCCTCGCTGACCCGTTTCATCCAGGCCGAGACGCTGAAATGGCATGCGCTGATCCGCAGCCGCGGCATCTCGGCGGAATGACGCCCTCACGCGACCGGATCACGCCGCTGGCACCGCGCCTGGAAAAACCGACCGTCCGGTCGGTCGCGTCACGAAGTTGGTAGCGCTACCCTCCTCTGGCAACGGCGCTGGCGCATTACTTCCCGTGAGCGTGAAATAGCTCCGGGTTATCCCTCAGCGGGCGCTACGCAAAACGGATGGCGCGGGTGTCATACGCAATACAGTTTGACCCGGCGCAAAGACAAAACGATAACGATGCGCTAGGAGGCTTCCCCCACCACTTCCGTTCCGCCTCGTCGCGGAGCCGTCCGGTCATGAACAACAACGCCGTGCGCGCGACGGTGGCCCGTCGCGTCTCCATCTGGTCCAGTGCCGCGATCGCGGTGCTCCTGGTCCTCATCTGCGGCGCCCTGTCCTGGGTGCTCACCAATCAGGCGCAGCAGCGCACGCTGGACTACATGTCGGCCGAGGCGGCGTCGGTGGCGCGCGTCGCGGATGCCCTGGACCGCACGGCGCGGGATTCGGCCAACCGGCTCTACGACGTGCTGGCGGGTGATTTCGAGGGCGGCGCCTTCACGCTGGACGGCGACGGCGAACTGGCCTTCAACGGCCAGAAGCTCAACGGCAACTTCGACGCGGTCGACCGCTTCACGCGCCGCACCGGCGGCGTGGCGACGATCTTCGCGCGCAAGGGCTCGGACGACTTCATCCGCATCACGACCTCGCTGAAGAAGGAAGACGGCTCGCGCGCCGTCGGCACGACGCTGGATCGCGCCGGCGCGGCCTTCGGCAAGCTCTCGGGCGGCGAGACCTAGGTGGGCCCGGCGACGCTGTTCAAGGTGCCCTACATGACGCGTTACTCGCCGATCAAGGACGCGGGCGGCAAGGTCGTCGGCATCCTGTTCATCGGCTTCGACATGCGCGGCCTGCAGCAGGAACTCGTGAAGATGGCCGACGCGGTCAAGCTCTACGAGACGGGCGGGCTCTACCTGCTGGATCCGGGCAAGACGCCGGCGGACGCGCTGCTGCGCGCCCATCCGCGTGCGCAGGGCAAGAAGCTGTCGGAAGTGATGCCGGCCGACCAGGCCGAGCAGTACGTCAAGACGCTGACCCACGATCTGGATGGCGTGCTGGAGCAGGTCCAGGCCGTCTACGGCGACAGCTACAAGGATGCGTTCGCGGTGGCGCGCAAGTCGGAAGCCACCGGCTGGTGGGTCGTCGCCGAAGCCTCGCGGGCGCAGGCGCTCGCGGCGCACAACACCACGCTGTGGGTGCTCTGGGGCTTGATGCTCGCGACCGTCGTGCTGCTGGGCCTGGGCGTGACCTGGATGCTGGGGCGGTGGGTCGGGCAGCCGCTGGCCGACCTGAACGAGGCCGTCAGCGCGGTCGCCGCCGGCGACCTGACCCGGCCGGTGCTGGTGCGTCAGCAGGACGACCTCGGGGCCTTGGCCGCGGGCGTCGAACGCATGCGCCTGCAGTTGTCGCGCACCATCAATGAAGTGCGCCAGGCCAGCGATTCCATCGGCACCGCGTCGGCGGAAGTCGCCGCCGGCAGCCGCGACCTGTCGGCGCGGACCGAGCAGTCGGCCAGCCATCTGCAGGAGACCGCCTCCGCGCTCGAGGAACTCGCCAGCTCGATGAGCCAGACCGCCGCGTCCGCCGCGCAGGCCCATCAGCTGGTCGGCGAGTCCGATCGCGCCGCGCAGCGTGGCGGCAATGTCGTGGCGCAGGTCGTCACCACGATGGACGCCATCAGCACCGCCAGCCGCCAGATCGGCGACATCATCGGCACCATCGATTCGATCGCGTTCCAGACCAACATCCTGGCGCTCAATGCCGCGGTCGAAGCCGCGCGCGCCGGCGAGCAGGGCCGCGGCTTCGCCGTCGTGGCCGCCGAGGTCCGCCAACTGGCCCAGCGCAGCGCGGAAGCCGCCAAGCAGATCAAGGGCCTGATCACCGCCAGCGGCGAACGCGTCGAGTCCGGCGCCAAGCTCGTCAGCGAGACCGGGGACGCGATGCGCGACATCGTCACCAGCGTGAAGCGCGTGACCGACATCATCGGCGAGATCTCCACCGCGTCGCGCGAGCAGGCCCAGGGCGTGACGCGCATCAACGGTGCCGTCGCCCAGCTGGATCAAGGCACGCAGCAGAATGCCGCGCTGGTCGAGGAAAGCACCGCCGCCGCGGAAAGCCTGCGGGAGCAGGCGCATCGGCTGGTCGAGCAGGTCGGGCAGTTCCGCGTCTGACGCGTTCGCTTCCGCCAATGCAAAGCCCGCCTTGCGGCGGGCTTTTTCATTGACGGCGCGTCGTCCGATGCCTCAGACGAGGACCCGCTCGATCCCGCCGTTGTTGGCCTTGGCGACGTACTCGGGCATCCAGTTCTCCCCGAGGATCTTGCGGGCCATCTCGACGACGATGTAGTCCGCCTCGAGCAGGCCGTTCTGCATGTCGTCGCCGTAGCGGCTGAGGCCCTGCAGGCAGGACGGGCAGCTGGTGAGGATCTTGAGGTTCTCCTCGGCACCGACCTTGCCCGTGGCGCGCAACTGCGTCTCGGCCTTGCGCAGTTCCTCTTCCTTGCGGAAGCGCACCTGCGTCGACACGTCGGGCCGCGTGACGCCCAGCGTGCCGCTCTCGCCGCAGCAGCGTTCGCTCTTCATGACCTCGGGGCCGACCAGCGCCTTCACCGTCTTCATCGGCTCCTGCAGCTTCATCGGCGAGTGGCAGGGGTCGTGATAGAGGTAGGCCTGCTTGGTGTCGAGCTGGATGCCCTTCTCGAGCAGGTACTCGTGGATGTCGATGATGCGGCAGCCGGGGAAGATGTCCTCGAACTTGTAGCCCTGGAGCTGGTCGTAGCAGGTGCCGCAGCTGACCACCACCGTCTTGATGTCCAGGTAGTTCAGCGTGTTGGCCACGCGATGGAACAGCACCCGGTTGTCGGTGATGATCTTCTCGGCCTTGTCGAACTGCCCGGACCCGCGCTGCGGGTAACCGCAGCAGAGGTAGCCCGGCGGCAGCACGGTCTGCACGCCGGCATGCCAGAGCATGGCCTGCGTCGCCAGGCCCACCTGGCTGAACAGCCGCTCCGAGCCGCAGCCCGGGAAGTAGAAGACCGCCTCCGCTTCCGCCGAGGTCTTCTGCGGGTTGCGGATGATGGGGACGTAGTCCTTGTCCTCGATGTCGAGCAGCGCGCGCGCCGTCTTCTTCGGCAGGCCGCCCGGCAGCTTCTTGTTGATGAAGTGGATGACCTGTTCCTTGATCGGCGCGGTCCCCACCGTCGCCGGCGGCGCGCCGGTCTGCTTGCGCGCGACGCGCTTGAGCAGGCTGTTGGCGATGCGCTGCGCCTTGAATCCGACGCCGACCATCGCCGCGCGGGCGATCTTGATCGTCTCCGGGTTGGTCGCGTTGAGCATCAGCATCGCCGCGGCATTGCCGGGGCGGAAGCTCTTCTTGCCCATCTTGCGCAGCAGGTTGCGCATGTTCATCGTGACGTCGCCGAAATCGATCTTGACCGGGCACGGGTTCAGGCACTTGTGGCACACCGTGCAGTGGTCGGCGACGTCCTCGAACTCCTCCCAGTGCTTGATCGACACGCCGCGGCGCGTCTGCTCTTCATACAGGAAGGCCTCGACCAGCAGCGAGGTCGCGAGGATCTTGTTGCGCGGGCTGTAGAGCAGGTTGGCGCGCGGCACGTGCGTGGCGCAGACCGGCTTGCACTTGCCGCAGCGCAGGCAGTCCTTGATGGACGCGCTGATCGCGCCGATGTCGCTCTGCTGCATGATCAGCGACTCGTGCCCCATCAGGCCGAAGCTGGGCGTGTAGGCGTTGGTCAGGTCGGCGAAGGTGGTCTGGCCGCCCTGGCCGCCGGTGCCGGGCCGCAGCAGCTTGCCCTTGTTGAAGCGCCCTTCCGGATCGATGCGCGCCTTGTAGCCGGCGAAGCCCGCCAGTTCCTCGTCGGTGAGGAACTCGAGCTTGGTGATGCCGATGCCGTGCTCGCCGGAGATCACGCCGTCCAGCGAGCGTGCCAGCGTCATGATCCGCGCGACCGCCTCGTGCGCGGTCTGCAGCATCTCGTAGTTGTCGGAGTTCACCGGGATGTTGGTGTGCACGTTGCCGTCGCCGGCATGCATGTGCAGCGCCACCCAGACGCGGCCGCGCAGCACCTCCTTGTGGATGCGCTTGCACGCCTCCAGGATGGGCGCGAAGGCGGCGCCTGCGAAGATGTCCTGCAGCGGCTTCAGGATCTGCCGCTTCCAGCTCGCGCGCAGCGTGTAGTCCTGCAGCTGCTCGAAGTAGGAGCGATCGCCTTCCCGGGGGAGGTCCAGCTCCTGCATCCAGGTCCGCCACTGCAGGCCCGTCTCGTCCAGCAGCGCCAGCGCCTGCGCCACGCGGTCCTCGAGCAGCTCCGCGCTCGGGATCTCGCCGGCGTCGTCGCCCTTGCCCAGCGGCAGGTTGCCGTCGGCGAAGAAGGCGCGCAGCGCGTCGATCAGCGCCAGCTTGTTGCGCAGCGACAGCTCGATGTTGATGCGTTCGATGCCCAGCGTGTACTCGCCCATGCGGGGCAGCGGGATCACGACGTCCTCGTTCACCTTGAACGCGTTCGTGTGCTTGGAGATCGCCGCCGTGCGCTTGCGGTCCAGCCAGAACTTCTTGCGCGCGTCGGCGCTGACGGCCACGAAGCCTTCACCGGAACGGCCGTTGGCCAGCCGCACGACCTCGCTGGTGGCGCGCGCGACTTCATCGGCGTCGTCGCCGACGATGTCGCCGATGAGCACCATCTTCGGCAGGCCGCCGCGCTTGCTCTTGGTCGCGTAGCCGACCGCCTTCAGGTAGCGGTCGTCCAGATGTTCCAGGCCGGCGAGGATGGCCCCGTTGGGCTTTTTCATCTCGCCGAACATGAAGTCCTTGATGTCGACGATGGACGGCACGCAGTCCTTCGGATTGCCGAAGAACTCCAGGCAGACCGTGCGCACATGCGCCGGCATGCGGTGCACGATCCAGCGCGCGCTGGTGATCAGGCCGTCGCAGCCTTCCTTCTGGATGCCGGGCAACCCCGCGAGGAACTTGTCGGTGACGTCCTTGCCCAGGCCTTCCTTGCGGAAGGTGCGGCCGGGGATGTCCAGGCGCTCGGTGCGCTCCAGCGTCTTGCCGGTCGCGTCGTAGTAGTGCAGGTCGAAGCTCGCCAGCTCGACGTCATGGATCTTGCCGAGGTTGTGGTTGACGCGCACGACCTCCAGCCACTTCGCCTCCGGCGTCACCATGCGCCACGAGGCGAGGTTGTCCAGCGCCGTGCCCCACAGCACCGCCTTCTTGCCGCCGGCGTTCATCGCGACGTTGCCGCCGACGCACGAGGCCTCGGCCGAGGTCGGGTCGACCGCGAACACGAAGCCGTGCAGCTCCGCCAGGTCCGACACGCGCTGCGTGACGACGCCGGCCTCGGTCCAGATCGTCGGGACCTCGCGGTCCAGGCCCGGCAGGCGCTGCATCTCGACGCCGCGCATGGCCTCGAGCTTCTCGGTGTTGATGACCGCCGTGTTCCACACCAGGGGCACGGCGCCGCCGGTATAGCCGGTGCCGCCCCCGCGCGGGATCACGGTCAGGCCGAGCTCGAAGCAGCCCGCCACCAGGGCGGCCATCTCGGCCTCGGTGTCGGGGGTCAGCACGACGAAGGGGTACTCGACGCGCCAGTCGGTCGCGTCGGTCACGTGCGAGACGCGCGACAGCCCGTCGAACTTGATGTTGTCCTTGGCGGTGGTCTTCGCGAAGACCTTGGTCGCGCGCTTGCGCAGCTCGGCCACCTGCTCGAACTGGTGCGAGAACGCGGCCACCGCCGCCTCGGCCGCGGTCAGCAGCTCGCCGACCCAGGCATCGCGCTTGGCGTCGTCCTCCGGATGACGGCGGCGCTGCACTTCGCCCAGACGATGGCGCAGCGCGCCGATCAGCGCTTCGCGCCGCTTGGGGTTGTCCAGCAGGTCGTCCTGCAGGTAGGGATTGCGCTGCACCACCCAGATGTCACCCAGCACCTCGTACAGCATGCGCGCGGAGCGGCCGGTCTGGCGTTCGGTGCGCAGCTGGTCCAGCAACTCCCACGCGCGCGCGCCGAGCAGGCGAAGGACGATTTCGCGATCGGAGAAGGACGTGTAGTTGTACGGGATCTCGCGCAGCCGGGCGGCAGGCGCGTGCGGCGGGTTCGGGTCGCCGGCCATCGCGGGGTCGGCGGGCATCAGCAGATGCGGTGCATTCATGGCGGCCAGGTGCTCGCGCACCGGGGTTGCGGCAGGCCGGCGTCCCGGGGAGCGGACACCGATGCCAGGCTGGAAAGACAGGCGGAGAAGGCAAGGGCCGCGACCGGACAGCGCCCTGGACTTGTGGTCCCCGCGCCCGCTGGACACGGGCGTGGACGAGGCGTTCGCGAATGGCCGCGATCGGCGGCCGGCCCGGTCTGGGCAATGGTCGGAATCCTACCCCACCCCCGGAGGGCCATCCCGGGCGAGGGACTCTCAGTTCGCCAGTGTCACAATGTCTCCATAAGCTCGCCGGCCGCCGGCGGACCGTCCACCCGACGACGTCCGCCGCGGACCGCAGAACCCAACTCCCCGAGCATCGGAGACCCATGAAGCACCTTCCGACTTCCCTGCTGGCCACATCGGCCGTCGCGCTCGCCGCGCTGATCGCTCCCGCCGCCGCGTCGGCGCAGACCGAGATCCAATGGTGGCACTCGATGGGCGGCGCCCTCGGCGACTGGGTCAACGACCTGGCCAAGGACTTCAACGCCAGCCAGAAGGACTACAAGATCGTCCCGACCTACAAGGGCAGCTACGACGAGTCCATGGCCGGCGCCATCGCCGCCTTCCGCGCCGGCAACGCGCCGCACATCCTGCAGGTCTTCGAGGTGGGCACCGCCACCATGATGGCCAGCAAGGGCGCGATCGTGCCGGTGGGCCAGGTCATGCAGCAGGCCGGCGTCAAGTTCGACAACGCCGCCTATGTTCCCGCCGTGGCCGGCTACTACACCGCGCCCAACGGCCAGATGCTGAGCTTCCCGTTCAACAGCTCGACGACCGTCTTCCACTACAACAAGGACGCCTTCAAGGCCGCCGGCCTCGATCCCGAGAAGCCGCCCACCTCCTGGCCGGAAGTCGCCGCCGCCGCGGCGAAGCTGAAGGCCTCCGGCTCCAAGTGCCCGTTCACCACGAGCTGGGTGAGCTGGACGCAGCTGGAGAGCTTCTCCGCCTGGCACAACGTCGAGTACGCGACGAAGAACAATGGTTTCGGCGGCCTCGACACCCGCCTGGCGTTCAACACGCCGCTGCACGTGCGCCACATCGAGAACCTGGCCAACATGGCCAAGCAGGGCCTGTTCGTCTACAAGGGCCGCGGCAACAGCGCGGACTCGAGCTACTTCTCCGGCGAGTGCGCCATGATGACCGGCTCCTCCGGCCTCTACGCCAACGTCAAGAAGAGCGCCAAGTTCAACTTCGGCATCTCGACGCTGCCCTACTACCCCGACGTGCCGGGCGCGCCGCAGAACACCGTCATCGGCGGCGCCAGCCTGTGGGTGATGTCGGGCAAGAAGCCCGCGGAGTACAAGGGCGTGGCCGCGTTCTTCCAGTACCTGGCCCAGGCCCAGGTCGCGTCCGACAGCCACAAGCGCACCGGCTACCTGCCCGTCACCAAGGCCGCCTACGAGCTGACCGAGAAGAGCGGCTTCTACAAGCAGAACCCCGGCACCGACGTCGCCGTGCAGCAGATGATCCGCAAGACGACGGACAAGTCGCGCGGCGTGCGCCTGGGCAACTTCGCGCAGATCCGCACCGTCATCGACGAGGAACTCGAGCAGGTCTGGGCCGGCAAGAAGCCCCCGAAGGAAGGCCTGGACGCCGCGGTCAAGCGCGGCAACGAGCTGCTGGAGCGTTTCCAGAAGGCCAACAAGCCCTGACCCCCCGTCGGCGCACCGGAGCGGCCCTGCCGCTCCGGGCTCGCTGCCTCGTCCTTTCCCCCACTCTTTCGGCCCCGCTCCCGGATGTCCCAACAGAAACGCGTGGTGTTCCGATCGCGCTGGCTGCCCTGGCTGTTGCTGGCGCCGCAGGCGCTGGTGATCGGCGTGTTCTTCTTCTGGCCGGCGGCCCAGGCCCTCCTGCAGAGCCTGCAGCAGCAGGACGCCTTCGGCCTGTCGACCGAATGGGTCGGCCTGGCCAACTTCCAGACCCTGTTCAACGACGACAGCTACCTCGCCTCGTTCAAGACGACGGCGGTGTTCTCGCTGCTCGTGGCCGTGCTCGGGCTGGCCGTGTCGCTGCTGCTGGCCACCATGGCCAACCGCGTCGTGCGCGGCGCGCCGGTCTACAAGACGCTGCTGATCTGGCCCTACGCCGTCGCGCCGGCGATCGCGGGCGTGCTGTGGCTGTTCATGTTCGCGCCGTCCATCGGCGTCGTGGCCTACGGTCTCCAGCGCCTGGGCGTCGACTGGAACCACCTGCTCAACGCCGACCACGCGATGACGCTGGTCGTCATGGCGGCCGTGTGGAAGCAGGTCTCCTACAACTTCCTGTTCTTCCTGGCCGGCTTGCAGTCCATCCCCAAGTCGCTGCTGGAGGCCGCCGCCATCGACGGCGCGGGACCGTGGCGCCGCTTCTGGACGATCACCTTCCCGCTGCTGTCGCCGACCTCGTTCTTCCTGCTGGTGATCAACGTCGTCTACGCGTTCTTCGACACCTTCGGCATCATCGACGCGGCCACCCACGGCGGCCCCGGCAAGGACACCGCGATCCTGGTCTACAAGGTCTACTACGACGGCTTCAAGGCGCTGGACCTGGGCGGCTCCGCCGCGCAGAGCGTCGTGCTGATGGTCATCGTGGTCACGCTGACCGTCCTGCAGTTCCGCTTCGTCGAAAAGAAAGTGCAGTACTGAATGGTCGAGCGCCGCCCTGCCCTGACGATGCTGTCCCACCTGATCCTGGTGCTGGGCGTGCTCATCGTCGCCTTCCCGCTCTACATCGCGTTCGTCGCCTCGACCCACACCGCCAGCGAGATCGTCCAGGCGCCGATGCCGATGCTCCCGGGCTCGCACTTCCTGGACAACTACGCGTCGGCGCTGTTCGGCAACACCGGCGGCGGCTCCAAGGCGCCGGTCGGCCAGATGATGTGGATCAGCTTCGTCTCCGCGATGATCATCGCGGTGGGCAAGATCGCCATCTCGCTGCTGTCGGCCTTCGCGATCGTCTACTTCCGCTTCCCGGCGCGCAACTTCTTCTTCTGGGCCATCTTCGTCACGCTGATGCTGCCGGTGGAAGTGCGCATCGGGCCGACCTACCAGGTCGTCTCCGACCTGAAGATGCTCAACAGCTACGCCGGGCTGACGGTGCCGCTGATCGCCTCGGCGACCGCCACCTTCCTGTTCCGGCAGTTCTTCCTGACCATCCCCGACGAGCTCGTCGAAGCGTCGCGCATCGACGGCGCCGGCCCGCTGCGCTTCTTCCGCGACGTGCTGCTGCCGCTGTCCAGGACCAGCATCGCGGCGCTCTTCGTCATCCAGTTCATCTACGGCTGGAACCAGTACCTGTGGCCGCTGCTGGTGACGACGGACGAGAGCATGTACCCCGTCGTCATCGGCATCAAGCGCATGATCAGCGGCGGCGACGCGGCCAACGACTGGAACATCATCATGGCCACCGCCCTGCTGGCGATGATCCCGCCGGCGCTGGTCGTCGTGCTGATGCAGCGCTGGTTCGTCAAGGGCCTGGTGGACACTGAAAAGTAAAACGAGAGAAGACTCCGATGGCAAGCATCTCCCTGCGCAAGGTCGTCAAGCAATACGGCACCGGCGCCAAGGCCAACCCGGTCATCCACGGCGTCGACGCGGAGATCGCGGACGGCGAGTTCGTCGTCATCGTCGGTCCGTCGGGCTGCGGCAAGTCCACGCTGCTGCGCATGGTCGCGGGGCTGGAGGAGATCAGCGGCGGCGAGATCGCCATCGGCGAGCGCGTCGTCAACGAGATCGAGCCCGCCGACCGCGACATCGCGATGGTGTTCCAGAACTACGCGCTCTATCCGCACATGAGCGTGTACGAGAACATGGCCTACGGGCTGAAGATCCGCAAGCTGTCCGAGACCCAGATCCGGGAGCGCGTCGACAAGGCCGCGCGCATCCTGGAGCTCGCCCACCTGCTGCAGCGCAAGCCGCGCGAACTCTCCGGCGGCCAGCGCCAGCGCGTGGCGATGGGCCGCGCGATCGTGCGCGACCCGCAGGTCTTCCTGTTCGACGAACCGCTGTCCAACCTCGACGCCAAGCTGCGCGTGCAGACGCGGCTGGAGATCCAGAAGCTGCACCGCGAGCTGGGCGTGACCTCGCTGTTCGTCACGCACGACCAGGTCGAGGCGATGACGCTGGCGCAGCGCATCGTCGTCATGAACGGCGGTCGCATGGAACAGTTCGGCACGCCCGAGGAGGTCTACGGCCGCCCGGCGACGACCTTCGTGGCGAGCTTCATCGGCTCGCCGGCGATGAACCTGCTGAAGGGTCGCGTCGAGGGTCGGCGCTTCCTCATCGGCAACGCGGCGCTGCCGCTGCCGCAAGCGGCGCCGCGGGACGGCGAATTGATCCTCGGCCTGCGGCCCGAGCACGCCTTGCCGCATGACGGACAGGTCATCGCGGGCGAGACGACCGCCTGGCCGCTGAAGGTGGAGATGGTCGAGATGCTGGGCGCGGAACGGCTGGTCTACGGCCGGCTCGGCGACGCGGCCTTCACGCTGCGCATCGACGGCACCGACACGCCGCCGCAACCCGGCGCCGAGGTGCTGCTGAAGGCGCCCGCCGAGCGGCTGCACTGGTTCGATCCGGCGACCGGCCAACGCGTCGACTGAGCGCAGCGCCAGCGGGGTTCTGCTTCGCCTCCTCGGCATCCGCTCCGAACATCCTCGATCAGGGAGAACGACATGACGCTCCGGACATCCCCCCGCGACGACGACAGCCACTGGCCCTGGTCGCTGCCCTTCTGGATCGCCCATCGCGGCGCCGGCAAGCTGGCGCCGGAGAACACGCTGGCGGCCTTCCGCGAAGGTGCGCGCCAAGGCTACCGCGCCTTCGAATGCGACGTGAAGCTCAGCGCCGACGGCGTGCCCTTCCTGCTGCACGACGCGACGCTGGACCGCACGACGAGCGCCCGAGGCCGCGCCGCGGACCGGACCTGGAGCGAGCTGTCGCGGCTCGACGCGGGCCGCTGGCACAGCCGCGCATTCGCCGGCGAACCGCCGCCCAGCCTGGAGGCCATCGCCGCCTTCGTGCGCCGCAACCAGCATGCGCTGAACATAGAGATCAAGCCCACGCCGGGCGACGAGTTCCGCACCGGCGAAGCGGTCGGCGGCGAGGTGCTGCGCTTGTGGGAGGGATCGGCCCCGGACTCGGTGCTGTTCAGCAGCTTCCAGCCGGAAGCGCTGCGCGGCGCGCGGGAATCGGCGCCGCAGGTGCCGCGGGGTCTTCTGCTCGACAAGCTCGACGGCGACGGCTGGCTGCCGCTGGCGCAGTCGCTCGGCTGCCGTGCCGTCATCACGCATTACGCGCTGATGGACCAGGCGCTGGTGGCGCGCCTGCATGCGGCGGAGATGAAAGCCCTGGTCTACACCGTCAACGACGCCGCCTCCGCGCAGTGGCTGATCGCCAACGGCGTCGACGGCATCATCACCGACGCGGTCGACCGGTTCAGCCCGACGGCCTGAGCGGCGCTTCAGCCGACTTCAGCCGACGGTTCAGCCGCCGGTTCAGCGCGCGGGATCGATCAACTCGTTGATCGAGATCATCCCGTAGATGCAGGTGTCGCTGAGCTGTCCGGCGGCGTTGAGCGCGTCGTCGCGCAACAGCCCTTCCAGCGAGAAGCCGCAGCGTTCGGCGACGGCGCGACTCGGCGCATTGCGCGAATCGGTGCGGATCTCCAGGCGGCGCGCGCGCAGCGGGCCGAAGGCCAGCCGCGCCAGCGCGACGACGGCTTCGGAAGCCAGTCCGCGCCCGGTGTGCGCCGGGCCAAGCCAGTAGCCGATCTCGTAGCGCCGGACCTTCCATTCCAGCGTGTGCAGGCCGGCGCCGCCGATCAGCGCGCCGGCGCTGCCGTCGGCCGCACGCTCATGGACGTAATAGGCCAGGTGCTGCCGCTGCAGGAACTGCGACTGCATGCGGCGCGCGACCGCCTCGGACTGCTCGACGCTGGGCGTCTCGTGCGCCCAGGGCATCCAGGGCTTGAGGTGTTCCTGGGCGTCGAGGACGGCCCGGTTGAGCAGGGGCCCGAGGCCCGCGCGCGGCGCGAGGAGCAGGAGCCGCGGCGTCTCCAGGCGCTCGGGAACCTCGATGAGGATGGGGTCGTCGGCTGGCATGACTCTCATGATGCGTGAAGCCGCCTTCAGTTCCCGTTCACCGGCTGCAGGTTCGTGCCGCGTCCCTGGCTCACAGGAGGGATGCCCGGCATCGCTTCGACGCCCAGTTCAGGCTCTTCCTCCTCGACCTTGGGCAGCACCTTCACCGATCGGATGGCCTGGACCTGCCAGGCCAGCACCGCCAGCAGCACCGCGCCCACGCCCGCGAAGGCCAGCGCGGCGCGCAGGCTGACATGCTCGCCGAGCCAGCCGCCGATCAGCGCGCCGGGGCCGGCGGGGATCAGGATCAGCCACCGCATGGTGCTGGTCATGCGCCCCAGCAGCGGTCCCGGCGTCACCGCCTGCCGCAGCGACAGGAAATTGATGAAGATGAACACCGCGCCGACACCGAACATGAACAGCGTGAAGGCGAAGGCCGCCACGCCCCAGGCGTTGGCCGGCGCGATGCACAGGGCCGCCCAGCCGACGCCGCACAGCGCGAAACCGCTGACCAGACAGGGGCCGGGTCCGAGGCGGGCGCTGACGCGATGGCCGATGGCGCTGGCCAGCACCGTGCCGGCGCCCAGCGCGATGTAGGACAGGCCGACGCTCTGCGCCGACAGCCCGAGCACGCGCGTCGCGAAGAGGATCTGCACAACCTGCGCCGCCTGGTTGAACATCTGCCAGCCGCCGACCGCGCAGGCCAGCGCGACCAGCATGGGTTTGCCGCGGACGAAGTCGACGCCGGCCTTCAGGTCGCGCCAGAAATGGGCGCCGTCGAGGCGATGCAGGGTCTCGTTGACCTTGACGCCGCGCAGGATCGCCGCGGAGGCGACCAGCAGCAGCGCGTCGACCGCCAGCGCCAGCGGCGCGCCGACCAGCTTGATCAGCGCGCCCGCGACCCCGGGGCCGGCGACCTCCGCGCCGGAGGACGCCAGCGCGTTCTTCGCATGCGCCTCGACCAGCCGGTCACGGCTCACGACCTGTGTCAGCACGATCTGCGAGGCGCTGCCGGCGATCGTGTACACGGTCCCGAGCAGGAAGCCAACGAAATACAGCCAGGGCATGCCCAGCCATCCCATCCAGTGCGCGATCGGCACGCTGGCCACGGCGACGGCCAGCGTGAGCTCGCCGACGATGTAGACCGGCAGCTTGCGGACGCGGTCCAGCCAGACACCGGCGGGCAGCGAGAACAGCACGAAGGGCGCGAGCTCCATGGCCGTCAGCACGCCCATCTGCGTCGGCGAGGCGTGCAGCAGCACCGCCGCGGTCAACGGCAGCGCCAGCAGCGTGATCTGCCCGCCGAGCGAGCTGATCAGGATCGACGTCCAGAGACGCCGGTAGACGAGGTTGCGCAGCAGATCGCCGGCGGGGAGCTGGATGAGATCCAGCAGGCGGTCGAGCAGACGGTCGACCCACGTGGTTGTCCTCTTGGGCAACATGATGAACTCCGGAGGCGGTCCATGCGAGGCGTCATGCGCCGGGCGCGGACCGGGCGGGCGGGACGCCGTCGGCGTCGGGCTCGCGGAAAGCCAAGGACCTGGGGGCCGGCCCGCCTCGGGCGGTCGGGGGCCGGGAAGCGCCGTGAAGACGCTACGGTCGTCGCGCCCAGCCGGCCTGGCCAAGCGCGCGCACCGACGCCTGGGCGTCGTCTCTGGTGCGGTCGAGCAGCTTGGTCATGGGTCGGCTCCGATCGTGGATCGTGGCGTGAGAGCTTCCGGGGAGGAAGAAGGCGTCGATGCTATCAGCGCGCTCGTGTCATCGACAAGTGAGGAAAGGCAGGGGACTCACCAGCCCGCGGCCGCGCCGTCGCGCCGCGGGTCGCTCGCCGCGACGTAGCCTTCCACCGCCGGATCGCCCAGGCGCCAGATGAACTGGCCCGCGCCGAAGTCCTGGTAGCTGTCGTTGATCTCGGCGATCTGGTGGCCGAGCGCGCGCAGCCCGGCGACGGCCGCGGGATTCATCGTCGACTCGACGTTGATCGACAGCCCTGCGTTGTAGCGCCAGCGCGGCGCGTCGCAGGCCGCCTGCGGGTGCTGACGATGGTCGACCATCCGGACCAGCGTCTGCAGGTGGCCCTGCGGCTGCATGTTGGCGCCCATGACGCCGTAGCTCATCTGCGGCTGCCCGTCCTTCATCAGGAAGGCCGGGATGATGGTGTGGAAGGGCCGCTTGCCCGGCGCGACCACGTTGGCGTGGCCCGCCTCGCGCGTGAACCCGTGACCGCGGTTCTGCAGCGACAGGCCGTAGTCCGGCACCACCACGCCCGAGCCGAAGCCGTGGTAGTTGCTCTGGATGAAGCTGACCATCATGCCGCTCTCATCGGCGGCGGTCAGGTAGATGGTGCCGCCCTTGACCGGATTGCCCGCCTGGAAGTCCTGGGCCTTGCTGCGGTCGATGAGCTTCGCGCGCTCGGCGAGGTAGTTCGGGTCCAGCAGCTCCGCGGCCTGGACCGCCATGGTTCGCGCGTCGCTGACGTAGCGGTAGGTGTCGGCGAAGGCGAGCTTCATCGCCTCGATCTGCAGATGGTGGGACTCGGCGCTGTCCACCGGCAGCGACGCGATGTCGAACTGCTTGAGGAGGCCCAGCGCGATCAGCGCCGCGATGCCCTGTCCGTTCGGCGGGATCTCGTGCAGGGTGTGGCCGGCGTAGTCCATCGAGATCGTGTCCACCCATTCCGGCGCGTAGGCGGCGAAGTCGGCGGCGGTGATCGCGCCGCCGGTCTCGCGCGCGAAGGCCGCCGTGGCTTCGGCGATCTCACCGCGATAGAAGGCCGCTCCCTTGGTGTCGGCGATGAGACGCAGCGTGCGCGCGGCCGCGGCGAATCGGAACACCTCGCCCACCTCCGGCGCGCGCCCCTTCGGCAGGAAGGCATCGGCGAAGCCCGGTTGCGACACGAGGTCCGCGACCTGCGACGCCAGGTGCCACTTGCCCTGCACGATCACCGGCACGGCGTAGCCGCGCTCGGCGATCTCGATCGCCGGCGCCATCAGGTCGGCGAAGGGCAGCTTGCCGTAGCGCTCGCTCAAGGCGACCCAGCCGCCCACCGCGCCCGGCACCGTCACCGCGTCCCAGCCGCGCAGCGGCAACGAAGCGCCGGCACCGTGCTTGCGGTCGAAGTACTCGGGCGTCCACGCCTGCGGCGCGATGCCGGAGGCATTCAACCCCTGCAAGGTCTTGCCGTCCCACACGATCGCGAAGGCATCCGAGCCGAGGCCGTTGCTGCAGGGCTCGAGCAGCGTCATGCAGGCCGCGGTCGCGATCGCGGCGTCCACCGCGTTGCCGCCCTGCCCCAGGATGCGCAGACCGGCCTGCGCGGCCTGCGGATGCGAGGTCGACACGACATTGCGCGCGAAGACCGGACTGCGTTGGCTCGCGTAGCCGCGGCTCCAGTCGAAGGCGGGGTGGGGGGCTGTCATCGGTGTCTCCTGAATGCGTGCGCGGCATCTTGCCCGACACCCGGCGGCGGCGACAGCGCGCAAGACCTGACCCGTGAAGGACCCGTGCGGATTGCGTAACCCAATGCAAAGCTGCACGAGGCTGTCAACACAAGGTGTCGCGGCGTCGTTGTCTGCTCACCTTGTTCAACCTGCTGGAGAAACCAGATGCAAGCCTTCAAGACCATCAAGACCCTGGCCCTGATCCCCGCCCTGCTGATTGCCGGCGCCGCGATGGCCCAAGGCACCGCCACCCCGGCAGCGCCGACCACGCAAGCCGCTCCGGCAGCGACCGCCGCCCCGGCGTCCGATGCCAAGACCGAGCACAAGGGTGCGAAGCATCACAAGGCGACCGGCGACAAGACCGCCGCGCACAAGGCCGGCCACAAGAAGGCCGACAAGGCTGAGAAGCCCGCCGAAGGCGCCTCCGCCGCCAAGTAACCGGCGCGGAAGTCGAAGGCTCGTGGCGCGCCCCGCGCGTCCCGCGCGCCTCGGCGCCTCAAAAAAAACCGCAGCACCGGGTGACCGGTCTGCGGTTTTTCTTCGTCCAGACCTTCGGCCGGCAGCGGCTCGATCAGCCGCCGGGAATCAGAACGCTTCGATCAAGCGGCCAGTTGCGCGATCGGGATGACGTGCGAGCTGCTCGCGCAGGTCACGCCATGGGCGGCGGCGCAGTGGCGGAGCGCTTCATTGAAGACGTCGCGCGCGCAGTCGTGGCAGCTGCCGCAGGCGGAGGCCACCTGGGTCTCGTCCTGGAGCACGTCGAAGTTGTGGACGCCGTCGGCCACGGTGCGGCGGATGTCGCGGTCGGAAACTCGATGGCAGAGGCAGACGATCATGGCGGCGGCAAGTCAGGATGAACCTGGGATAGCCGTGATACTAGCGCAAACGCGAATCCCTCTCAATTAGATTGCAGAGCCCCTGCGGCGCGTCGGACAACTGTCGGTGAACGACGACACGAAAGCTCGCCCGCCGTCGCCGAGACGCAAAAAAGCCCCGCAAGCGGGGCTTGGGGTTCCTGGCGGCGGCTGGGGCCCCGGGATGGACGGGCTGGCGGTTAGCTCGCTTCGCCCATCTGGCTCTGGAGCCAATTCTGTTCGCCGATCTGCGCGATCAGCTCGATCTGGGTTTCCAGATGGTCGATGTGTTCTTCGGTGTCGGCGAGGATCTCCTCGAGCACCTCGCGGGAGATGTAGTCGCGCACGCTCTCGCAGTAGGCGATGGCTTCCTTCAGCAGCGGATGGCTGCCCATCTCGATCTTCAGGTCGCAATGCTGGGCCTCGACGGCGTTCTCGCCGATGTAGAGCTTGCCCAGGTCCTGCAGGTTGGGCAGGCCTTCCAGCAGCAGGATGCGATCCATCAGCTTGTCGGCGTGCTTCATCTCCTCGATGGACTCGGCGTACTCGTGCTTGGCCAGGCGCTCCAGGCCCCAGCTCTTGTACATCTTGTAGTGCAGGAAGTACTGGTTGATCGCGGTCAGCTCGTTCTTCAGCTGCGCGTTCAAGTACTCGATGACCTTGGCGTCGCCCTTCATGTTCTTCTCCTGGGAATTCGGTGGGATGGGGCGCATTGTCGTCATCCCTACGACGAATGGGGACAAGACCCGCCGGGCCCGCTCTGCATGCGAAGTATTCGCAGCCCGTTTCCATCAAGAAAAAAGCGATCGCCGCGATTCTTGGTTGCTATTGCGAATCGTTCTCATTAAGATGCTTCGCATGAATGCCCACCACCACCCCCATCTCGAAGCCCTGCAAGCCGTTGCGCTGGACAGCGCACGGGTCGCCGCAGGTTCGCCGCGCGAAGCGGTTCCGCTGGTCCAGCGCCGCCGCATCAGCAGCCAGACGCTGATGGGCAACGACCGCGAGGTCGAGATCGAACATGCCGGCTCGCTCTACCGGCTGCGGGTGACCTCGCTGGGCAAACTCATCCTGACCAAGTGACCCGGATCCGCTGAGCGGCGCGGCCGGCCGAGGACCGGTCCGCCCGCCCGCGATCCGCGTCTGCGTTTCCGTCCCGCTTCCCTCTCCATCGTCCCTGAACGCCGGCCGTCCGCGAGGACCGCCCGCCCGCACCAGCCCGCGTCGTGCCAGCCCGTGCGAGATCCAAGAACTACAAGGATTTCGTCACCATGCCACTGCGCCCGACGCCCGTCGCGCTCGCCCTGTCGTTGGCTTTCCCGCTGACCTTCCCGCTGGCTCTCGCCCAGACGACGGCTCCCGCGAACCCAGCGACCGCGGACCATCCCCAGGCGCTCGGCGAACTGACCGTCTCCGCGACCCGCACCGAGCGCGCGGTCGACGCGGTGCCCAACACGGTCACCGTCAAGCACCGCCAGCAGCTGGACCGCCGCGACGCGCGCGACCTGAAGGACCTGCTGGCCGACGAGGTCGACCTCGACGTCAAGGCCATGACCCCGCGCTTCACGGCGGCAGGCGCGTCCACGGGCCGCGCGGGCAATGAAGGCATCAACATCCGCGGCCTGGAAGGCAACCGGGTGCTGATGATGGTCGACGGCATCCGTCTGCCGCAGAGCTTCGCCTTCGGCGCCTTCGCGAGCGGCCGGGCCGACTTCGTCGACCTCAACAGCCTGGTCGGCGCCGAGGTCCTGCGCGGCCCGACGTCCACGTCCTACGGCAGCGACGGCCTGGCCGGCGCGTTGAGCCTGCGCACGCTGTCCCCGGAAGACCTGCTGGTGAACGGCAAGACCTTCGCCGGCTTCGCGAAGCTGACCGGCACGAGCGTCGACGATTCCAAGCGCGCCAGCGCCGCGGTCGCCTTCGGCGCGGGCGACTGGAGCAGCCTGGTGCAGGCGACGGTCCAGCGCGGCCACGAAACCAAGAACGAGGGCGACAGCAACGCGCCCGACGCCACCCGCACCAAGCCCAATCCGACGGACGTCGAGACCGGCAGCGTGATGGCCAAGCTCGGCTACCGCGTGAACGCGAACCACCGGCTGATGGGCACGCTCGAGTACCGCGAGCGCAAGATCGACACCAACGTGCTGACGGCCGTCACCGCGCCGCCGGCGACCGGCACGCTGCCGGCCACCGCGGTGCTGGCGCTGGACGCGCACGACAAGACGGACCGCACGCGGGTCTCGCTGGCGCACCGCTACGAGGACCTCAACGCGACCTGGGTGCAGCAGGCGACGACGCATGTCTACCTGCAGGACAGCGAGACGCGCCAGTTCTCCCACGAGGACCGCAACACCGCCGCCGACCGCACGCGGCTGGGCACCTACAAGGAACGCGTGATCGGCCTGAGTTCCCAGGCGCAGACGCAGCTCGCCAGCCAGCGCCTGAGCTACGGCGTCGACCTCAGCCGCAACACCATCGAAGGCGTGCGCGACGGCACGGTCCCACCGGCTGGCGAAACCTTCCCGAGCAAGCCCTTCCCCGATACGAAGTACACGCTGACCGGCGCGTTCGTGCAGGACGAGATCGAGGCCGGCGACCTCACGATCATTCCCGCGCTGCGCTTCGAGCACTACAAGCTGTCGCCGAAGCAGGACGGCTACAGCGGCCAGATCGTCTCGCTGTCGGACCAGGCGGTGACGCCGCGCATCGGCCTGATCTGGCGCGCCACCCCCACCCTTCAGCCCTATGTGAACTGGGCGCAGGGCTTCCGCGCGCCGACGCCGGACCAGGTGAACAACGGCTTCGCCAACCCGGTCCAGGGCTACCAGAGCATCGGCAATCCCGACCTGAAGGCGGAGCACGCCAACAGCTGGGAACTGGGTCTGCGCGGCAAGCTGATGGAGACGCTGCGCTGGCAGTTGAGCGCCTATGACAACCGCTACCGCGACTTCATCTCGCAGGAGATGGTGCGCGGCGCCTTCACGCCGTCGGACCCGGCGATCTTCCAGTACGTGAACCTGAGCCAGGCCCGGATCAAGGGCGTCGAGGCCCGCTTCGTCTGGGACATCTCGTCGACCTTCAAGCTCGACGCGTCGGTGGCGAAGTCGCGCGGCCACAGCATCGAGAACGGCGTGGAGACGCCGCTCGACAGCGTGCAGCCGATGCGCGGAAGGCTAGGCGCGCGCTACGAGTCCGGCCCCTGGTCCGTCGAAGGCAGCTGGCTGCACAGCGCCGGCAAGAAGCCCTCGGACGTCAGCACCGCCGGCCAGTACACGCCGAAGAAGTACGACGTGGTCGACCTCGGCGGCGCGTACCGCTTCGACAAGACCTTCTCGATCTCGGCGTACGTCACCAACCTCTTCGACAAGAAGTACTGGCGCTGGGGCGACGTGACCGGCATCAGCACGGCCACGCCCGCGACCCTGGCCGTGATCGACAGCTACACCGCCCCGGGCCGCGCCTTCCAGGTGACCCTGCGCGCCGATTTCTGACCAGGAGTTGTTCCCCATGCATGCCAGCTTCACCGTCCTGCGTCAGGCGTTTGCCTCGGCGCGCCAGGAGCGCCGGGCCCGCCACCGCGACATCGCCAGCGAGCTGCGCGTCTCGGAAGGCGAGCTGCTCGCCGCGCACACCGGCCCGTTCGCTGACGCCGAGTCGCCGCTGCGCGCGCAACGTCTGCGCGCCGGGTGGCCGGATCTGATCGCCGCGCTCGAGCCGCTCGGCCCGGTGATGGCGCTGACCCGCAACGAGTCCTGCGTGCACGAGAAGGTCGGCGTCTACACCGCCGTCAGCGCGATGGGGCCGCAGCGCCGGATGGGTCTGGTGCTGGGCGGCGCGATCGACCTGCGTGTCTTCTACAGCCACTGGCGTCACGGCTTCGCCGTCGCCGAGCGGCTCTCCGACGGCGCGCTGCAGCGCAGCCTGCAGTTCTTCGACGCCGCCGGCCAGGCCGTCCACAAGGTCTTCGTGAGGCCGGAGAGCGACCTCGCCGCCTACGAGGCGCTGGTCGCGCGCTTCCTGGCGGAGGACCAGCACCCCGGTATCGAGCCGGGCGAGGCCTGGCAGGAGCCGGCGGAGATCCCCGACGAGCGCATCGACGTCGCGGCCTTCCGCGGCGAGTGGGCGTCGCTGCGCGACACGCACGACTTCTTCGGCCTGCTCCAGCGTCACGGCCTGAGCCGCACGCAGGCGCTGCGTCTGGCCGAGCCGCGCTTCGCGCAGCCGCTGGCGCCGTCCAGCGCGCAGGAGCTGCTGAGCCGCGCCGCGCAGGAGAACGTCTCGATCATGGTCTTCGTCGGCAACCCGGGGATGATCCAGATCCACAGCGGGCCGGTGAACAAGGTCGCGATGAGGGGGCCGTGGATCAATGTGCTGGATCCCGGCTTCAACCTGCACCTGCGCGAGGACCACATCGCCGCGGCGTGGCTGGTGCGCAAGCCCACGGTCGACGGGCTGGTGTGTTCGCTGGAGCTGTTCGATGCGCAGGGCCGCACGATCGCGATGATGTTCGGCGAACGCAAGCCCGGCCAGGCCGAGCGCTGCGACTGGCGCACGCTGCTGGAGAGCCTCGTGGACGGCGCGCCTGTGGAGACCGTGCCGTGCTGAGCCGCCGGCACGTCCTGTCGCTGGCGCCGGCTGCGGCGCTGCTGTCCTTCGGCAGTCGCGCCTGGGCCGCGCCGCAGCGCGTGATCGCCGTCGGCGGCGCGCTGACCGAGCTGATCTATGCGCTGGGCGCGCAGGGCGAGCTCGTCGGCGTGGACAGCACCTCGCTGTACCCGGCGGCCGCGACGAAGCTGCCCAACGTCGGTTATGCGCGCACACTCGCCGCCGAAGGCCTGCTGTCGCTCGCGCCGACGATGGTCGTCGCCACCGAGGAAGCCGGCCCGCCCGCCGTGTTGCGTCAGCTCGAGGCGGCGAAGGTACCGTTGCACGTGCTGCGCGCGGAGCACCGCTTCGAAGGCGTGCTCGAACGCACCCAGGCGCTGGGCGACTTGCTCGGCCGCCAGCAGCAGGCCTCGGCCCTGTCGCAGCAGCTGCAGGCCGAGTGGGTCGCGAGCCGCGCCCAGGTGGCGAAGCTCGCCGCCGGTCATCGCGCGCCGCGCGTGCTCTTCGTGCTCTCGAACGCGGCGAACCAGGCGCGCATCGCCGGCGCCGACACGGCGGCCCACGCGATGATCGCCTACGCCGCGGCGACCAACGCGCTCGGCGATGCCCAGGGCTACAAGATGCTCTCGCCCGAAGCCGCGATCGCCGCGGCGCCGGACGTGATCCTCGCGACCACGCAGGGACTCGACGCCAGCGGCGGCATCGACGGCCTGCTGAAGCTGCCCGGCCTGGCGCAGACGCCGGCCGGCCAGAACAAGCGGGTCGTCGTGATGGAAACGATGGCGCTGCTCGGCTTCGGGCCGCGCATGCCCAAGGCATTGACGACGCTGGCTCAGGCTCTGCACTCGCCACGATGAACCCGGTCGGAGCCGCCCTGCCCTCGACGCTCGCCGCGATGTCGGCCAGGCGCGCGTGGTCGCGCCCGATGCTGCTGGCGGCGGCGCTGGTGCTGACGGTGATCGTGGCGGTGCAGTTCGGCGCGGTGCCGATCGCGGCCGCCGACTGGGTGAACGGACCGTGGAGCGACGCGCCCAAGACCGGCGGCGCGCACGTGCTGTGGCAACTGCGGCTGCCGCGCCTCGGGCTGACGCTCGCGGTCGGCGCGGCGCTCGGCCTGTCCGGCGCCCTCAGCCAGGCCTTGTTCCGCAACCCGATGGCAGAGCCCAGCCTGCTCGGTGTCACCAGCGGCGCCGCCGCGGCGGTGGCGCTCACCCTCACCGTCTTCGCCGGCCTGCAAGCCGCGCTGCCCGCGCAGGCGCGCCTGTGGCTGCTGCCGATGGTGGGATTCGTCGGCGCGCTGGCGGTGTGCTTCTCGCTGGACCGGCTGTCGCGCTGGCTCGCGCCGGGCTCGATCGCGGCGCTGCTGCTGTGCGGCCTGGCGCTGCAGGCGATGACCTTCGCGGTGGTCGGCCTGTGCAGCTTCATCGCCAACGACGAGCAGTTGCGGGCGATCAACTTCTGGACGCTGGGATCGCTGGCCGGCGCCCACTGGATCATGGCTGCGGTGATGGGCGGCGCGCTGCTCGCGCTGGGCACGCTGGCGTTGCGCGTCGCTCCTCGCCTGAATGCGCTCGCGCTCGGCGAAGCGGCGGCGGCGCATGTCGGCATCGACGTCGAGCGCCTGCGCTGGTGGTGCATCACCATGGTGGCGCTGCTGTCGGCGCTGGCGGTGGCGTGGTGCGGCAACATCGGCTTCATCGGCCTGATGGCCCCCCACCTGGCGCGCCAGCTGGTCGGCGCGGACCAGCGCCAGGTGCTGCCCAACGCGATGCTGGCGGGCGCCCTGCTGCTGGTCGTGGCGGACACCCTCGCGCGGACGCTGGCGGTGCCGGCGGAGATCCCCGTCGGCGTGTTCAGCGCGCTGATCGGCGCGCCGTGGTTCCTGTTCCTGCTGCGCGGCGCGGTGCGTCGCATGGGGAGCGCGTGATGGGCGCCCTGCTGAGCCTGCAGGACGTGCGCGTGGCGCTCGGCGACGCGGCGATCGGGCCGCTGACGCTGCGCGTCGATCCGGGCGAACGCATTGCGATCCTCGGCCCGAGCGGCGCCGGCAAATCGACCCTGTTGCGCTTGATCGCGCGCGAACTGCGTCCAACATCGGGCGCGCTGAATTTCGACGGACAAGCGCTGACTGACTGGTCGCCAGCTGCGCTCGCTCGACGCCGCGCGGTACTGCCGCAACAGCACGGCGTCGCCTTCGGACTGCCGGTCGAGCTGGTCGTCGCCCTGGGCCGCGTCGCCCGGCAAGACGACGGCCGCCAGGGCGCCATCGTCCGCGAGGCCCTGGTGCAGGCGCAGGCCGATCACCTGCACGGCCGCCGCTTCGACACGCTGTCCGGCGGCGAGCAGGCGCGTGTGCAGCTCGCGCGCGTGTTCGCGCAGGCCTGGGACGCGCGCGACGGGCTGCTGCTGGTCGACGAGCCGGTGGCGGCGCTCGATCCGGGCCTGAGCGTCTCGCTGATGGCGGCGATGTCGGACTTCGCGACGCAGCGCGGCCATGCGCTGGTGGCGGTGCTGCACGACCTCAACCTCGCGATGAATCACTTCGACCGGTTGTGGCTCATGAAAGCGGGCCGGCTGCTGGCCGACTGCGACGCCCTGCCGTCGACCTTGCCGCTGCTGGAGCAGCTCTACGACACACGCCTGCGATTGCTGCGCGATGCGCATGGTCTCGCGATCCTGCCGATGCTGGCAGGCGCGGTGGGAGTTCACGCATGAGCCCTCGTTGGACCGGCTGGGCCGTGACCGGGGCGATCCACGCGGCCATGCTGCTGGCGCTGGCGAGCGCCTTCGCGCCCAAGCGACCGCCCGCACCCGTGCCGCTGACGATCAGCGCGCGTCTGGTGCCTTCGAAGCCGACGTCGGAAGCGAAGCCTCCGTCGTCCATCCCCGTCGATTTGCCCCGATCAGCGCTGAGCGTTCCTCCGACGCCGGACATCCCGCCGCCGCCCTTGCAGATTGAGGTCACGCCGCCGATCGCCGTCGCGGCGACGCCGCTGCGATTCGATCCGCCGGCGGCTGCGGCGGCCGATCAGACCGCACCCGCGGCCCGACCCGTTGCGCTCGCCGCTGCCTCCACCACACTGCCGGTACCGGCGCCAGCGCCGACGCCTGCCAACGTCCTCGCTCCGGCGACCACGGACGCTCCCGTCCAGATGCCCGCGGACCACCGCGCCTGCAGCGCGCGACAGATCGATCGTCACTACCCCGGGCTGCTGCGCGATCGCGGCATCGAGGGCCGGGTCGTGCTGCGCGTCAAGGTCGACACCGACGGTCACGCCGCCGAGGTCGTGGTGGCCGGCGGCAGCGGCTGGCGCCTGCTGGACGAGGCGGCGCGTCGCGTCGCCGAGTCCTGTCCTTTCATCCCGGCCCGGCGCGGCGACCAGCGGCTGGCCAGTTGGGTCGAGTACCCGGTGCGCTTCGCGCTCCAGGCATCCCCTCTGCAGTAAGGAGTTCCCATGTGCGACAAGCCCACCCCCACCTCGCTTCTGAGCCTGCTGGCCCGCGCCGATGCGGGCGCTTCCGGCACGCCGCGCGATCCCGCGTCGCTGGTATCCGCTGCGGGCGCGGTGACGGGCGGCGGCGTGTTCATGCAGGAGGGCGACGCCGTGCCGGCCGCGGTCGCTGGGTTGCCGCTGGCGCAGGCCCTCGCGCGCGGCGATGCGAAGCGGTCCTCGTCCCCGTCCGCGCCCTCTTCCGACGACACGCCGGTGCCGCGCGGCTCGCGCCGCCGTCGTCTGTGGGAACTGCCGGCGCAGGCGCTGTGCCCGGTGATCGGCGTGTGCCTGCCGATGCCGGTGCTGCGTCGCAAGCTGGGCAAGCTGCTCGGCGGCGATGCGCTGGCCAACGACTACGAGATGCACTGCGGCGCGATCAATGAATGCGCGCGCCGCGGTCCGGTATCGGAGATGCTGCAGAAGGAACTGGACCAGCGCTTCGCGATCGCGCTGCGACAGTCCGCGCAGCACAAGACGGCGGAGTCGCTGACGCGCTGGTGGACGGCCGCGCAGCAGGGCAACGACGTCGGCGGCGCGTTGTGGGGCGCGCTGACGCATGCGCGCTGCGACGCGGCGCTGCAGGAGCAGGTCCTGCGCGACATCCACATGCTGCAACACCAGGTCGGCGCGGCGAACCGCGCGGACCTGCAGCGGCTCGACGAGCTGCAGGACGAGCACGCGGTCCTCACGCGCGAGCTGGCTCAGGCGCAGTCGCGCAGCACGCGGCTGCTGGCGGAACGGGCGCGCGAGCTGGCGCTGTCCCAGGCCGAGTGCCTGCGCCTGCGCGGCGAGCTGATGGCGCGCGACACGCTGGCGGCGGGGCTGCGCGAGGAGCTGCAGCAACTGGAGGACAGCATCCCTGGCCTGCGCCACCGCCATGAGCAGGCCAGACATCTGCAATCGCAGCAGGACCGCATCCATCAACTGGAGCGCGCGCTGCTGACCTCGCGGCAGCAGGCGGAGCGCGAGCAGCGCCGGGCGGACGAACTACAGCAGGCGCTGGCGCAGTCGGAGCGGCAGCTGGCACAGCAGCAGACGCAGACGGCGCAGCAGTCCGAATCACAACCGGGTTCGGAGTCGGCGCTGCCTTCGCTCGACGAGCGCTCGGTGCTGTGCGTGGGCGGCCGGCCGGCGGTGGTGCCGATCTATCGGCAGTTGATCGAACGCACTGGCGGGCGATTCCTGCACCATGACGGCGGAGAGGAAGACGCCGTCTCCAAGCTGGATGCGAGCCTCGCTGCGGCGGACCTGGTGATCTGCCAGACCGGCTGCATCAGCCACGACGCCTACTGGCGCGTGAAGGACCATTGCAAGCGGCACAACAAGAAGTGCGTCTACATCGAGTCGCCGAGCGCGAGCGGCATGCGGCGGGCGCTGGGGTCGCTGGGGTCGCTGAGTGTGGAGGAGCGACCGGAGACAGGAGCCCAGCCGCAAGATCAGCAAGGCTGAGTCATTTACCCGGCCGGCAAATTCTGAACGGGGTAACGACTGATTCAGATGTCGTGCCCTTGGTGACCAAGGGCCGTTCTAGCGCGTCTTGGCACCGGCCGACGAATGCAAAGACTGCGAACCGCGCAGCCATCGAACTAGAGCGCCGCCGCTCCCAGAGCGCAGAAATGTGCGCCCTGATGGCCGGAGAGAGCCGCGTAAGGGGCGTTCTCTGTTGGGCTGCGGAGGCCCTCCGTCAGATTGAGACAACAACGCGAAATTACGCTGCTGATTGCGGCTAACCGCCAGCTTCGGTGCTGCTAGCACCCCCTCCACCTGCGCTTGTCTGGTTGAGCCGAGCCGCGATGCCTGCTTCCTCGAAGCGGCCTCGAATCAGGCGCGCCAATCGACTTCCTTCGTGTTCGCCGTCAAGCGATTTTTGGCAGGCGGCGACGAAGTTCTTCCCAGCCGTACCGAAGTGTTTTTCGTAACTGTCCTCGTTGGATGCGATATCCAACATCTTCGCCATGAGGATCTGCAACTGAGGAATGGATGCCTCACGAATGATCGATTCGAAGGTGTTGATCGACGCGCCTTTCAGGATCATCTCTTCCCTGGGGTTCCAACCGTTCTGCGCTGTAATGAAGGTCAGAGCTTGGATGACGCTGGCACCGTCCGACGCCACCGCGTCCGATGGCTGGAACATGGCGAGGATGTCAGGATGGACCTTGCGTCGCTGGAAGGAGTCGAAGACGTCAGGCTCGGGAGCTGCTTCGAATCCGGCGCGCCAGCGACGAACTACTTGGTCGGCCATTGTTTGGCCTCCAGCCAGTTCATCCAGATAGTCGTGAAAGTACGTGGCCGTATAGGGATCGAGCAAATGCGCCTTCTCGACAATCGGGGCAGCGACGGCGATAAGGTCAGCATCGCTGGCTCTGTGATCCCAGAAGCATCTCTCACCAAGCGTGTGAACTGCGCTTCTCACTTGGCGATCTCAAGCCTGAACCGCAACACCGAGTTATTGAATTGACCCAGAGGGCCG
>CAMPJJ010000018.1 GCA_946886855.1 uncultured Roseateles sp.
GGTCGGAGGGCGGGTCGGGGGGCGGATCCCACGGCGGTACGGGCCCGGACGAGACGGACGTGCAGGAGGTGCCGGCCGCGGTCGGCCGCCCCGGGAGTCGTTCCCCTGAGCACGACTCGCGCCCCTTCGACGATAGCGATCTCAGTTGGCTCAGTCCGGATTCCAGCGAGCGGCAGACGCCCGGCGGGAACGATGCTGACCTGTCACGCGTCGACACGCCCGACGTGGAACCGGCAACGGCAACGGCATCGGCATCGGCATCGGCATCGGCATCGGCATCGGCATCGGCATCAGCATCAGCATCAGCATCGGCATCAGCATCAGCATCGGCATCGGCATCAGCATCAGCATCGACATCGACATCGGCGTCGACGTCGACGTCGACAAACGCAACGGCCTCGTCATGGCGGGAGCACCGGCCCTGGCAGAACCCGACCGCTGCCGAGGCGCTCGTCGCGGGGCGGCTGAGCGTGCACGGTGTCGGCGCCTCCCCTTTGCGTCGCCCTGCCGAGCGGCTCGGCAACGAAGGCTTGCAGCGCTGGGTCTTCGCCCGCCTGGGAGTCGCGCTGGACGCCGATCCGCAGGTCCGTGAGCGCCTGCGCTTCGAACTCACCGGCCTGTCCAGGATCTTCGACGACCGGTCCCGCTGGTTTCCGCACCGCCACGGCCCCGAGGTCGTGGAACCGGTGGCCTTCCTGCGCCTGCACGACCGGCTGAGGCGGCTCGCGCAAGGTCTGCGCGCAACGGCACCCGCGCGCCGGCACGCCGCCGTCGCCGGACTGCTCGACGTCGAGACCCGACGCGAGCTCGACATCGCGACGCCGCAGGTGAGCGAGCCCTGGTCCGTTGCCGACACCATCGATCTGCTGGCCGCGTGGCATGCCTGCGACGGCGGCGCGGCCGACGCGGACTGGCCGGCCTTCCTGATGCGCGCCGAAGCGACGCTGTACGCCGCCCAGGCCGCCCGTCTGGGTCAGCCCTTCCACGTCGACATCGACCTCGTGCGTCAACGCCTGGGATCCGGCGGCTCACCGGCCTTCGCCGCGCATTTCCCGCCGCTCCTGCACGCGCTGGAGCAGCTGTCCCGCCAGGGCATCATCGGGCCGCTGGTCGCGGTCTCCCGCTCGGTCCCGCCCACGGGCGCCGAGCCCGGCTGGACGAGCGCAGGCGCCGCCCAGGTCCACACGACCCGGTCCGTGCGCGCGCTGCTGGACGTCGCCCCGGCCCCGCCACCGGCCGCACGCACCGACGATCCGTTGCCCGGCCTGTATGTGTGGCGACAGCTGGCCCTCGGCAAAGACGGGGACGCGGCCGTGCGTGCCGGCAGGCGTCCTCGACTCGACCCGGGCGGCAGGCGGATCCGCATGCCGTCCTGGCTCCTGGATGCCCTGAGCAGCGGGCACCCCATGCTGCAGATCGACCTGGCCCCCTCCCCCCGCTTCCCGGTCGGCGCGCTGGCCGACGAGTTCGACGAGTGGAGTCTGCGGCTGCTGCCGGGCGACGGCCCGCCCGACGCCGCGCGTGTCCTGCGACGGCTGTGCAGCGACGACGATGGTCATCTCTATGCCAGCGCCTTCGGCGGCGTGCCGGTGATGCGCATCGCGGAACGACAGATCGACGGCACCCTGCGCGAAGATCCGTGGGGCCTGGCCCAGGTCCGCTCGTTCCTGGCCGACGTCGACCCGCCCGGCCGACAGGTCGCCCTGCCGCTGGCCGCATGGAAGAACGCGCTGACGCCGCGGCACGCCCAGTCCGCCGATTGGCGCCGGGCCTTGGCGGACGTCGTGGATGGCCCGCCCGACCCGAAGCGCGGTCGCCCGGACACCCTGCAGCTGGTGCTGCAGATGGACCCCGCCCCGGCGGTGTTCGAGGCCGCGCTGCGGCACGCCGTCAAGCGCAAGGACAAGACCGCGTGGGTCCAGCTGGACCACCATGGCGGCAGTCGGACCCTCGCCGGGGAAGCCCTGTTCGACGCCCCGGACGCCTACCGTGCCATCAAGCTCATCGTCGTCGGCGAGGCCTCGACCGACCGCAGCCACGATCGACGCCTGAGCGGCTATCCCGCCGATCAACTGACCCGCAGGCTCGCGGATTTCCTGCGCCCCCGGCTCGGCAGCGCGCGCCTGCACAGCGCCACCCTGTTGTCGTGCGCGCTGGACAGCCCCCTGAGCACCTCGCGCTTCTCCCGGTCCTTCCTGGAGCGCCTCCAGGACACGGGGCTGACGGCGCCCGACTTCGTCGTCACGGCATTCAGTCGACCGGTGGTGTTCCCGGACGAGTCGCCCGGCGCCACGCGCCGTGCCGAGCCGGATGCCGACGGCCAGTGGCGCCGCCGGACGGCCAACGCGACCTTCGTCACCGGCCCGAAGCGAAGAGGCATGGCCCCGCGCCGCGTCGACAAGTACGCGAACGACCGTGCGCCCGTCATCGACCCGACCGGCCCCCTGTCGCCTTCGATCGCCGCCACGGCGCTGGGTCGCCTCGGCGGGGAGAGGCAGGCGTCGGCGCTCGCGCGGACGCTGTCCGCCGTCGGTCGCCGCACGCGCTTCGACGACCCGCTGCGCCTGGGCGAACTGGCTTGGCTCACGCCGCCGACCGCGCTCGCCGTGCTGCGCGACGCCGGCTGCGTCGTCATGGACGACCACGGCATGGCGACCGTGGTCGTGCCCCGCCTGTCCGCGGCGATGTCGCGACGCGGATCGGATCCTGCCTCCCTCGCCGGGTCCCTCCGGCTGGCGGGCTCGCTGCTCGCCATGTCGCCCGGGGACTTCGACCGGCTGGCGCGACAGGCGGCGGTGGACCCGACGCTCGGACCCGCCCTGCATCAGGCGCGAAGGATCCGGTCGACCCGCCACGCGGCCGCGAGGGCCGTCGCAGATCCCGCCGCCGATCCCGCCGCTCGTCCCACCGCTCGTCCCACCGCTCGTCCCACCGTCGGTCCCACGGTCGGTCCCGCCACCGGTCCCACCGCGAGTGCCGCCGCGAGTGCCGCCGCCGTGCCCACCGCCGCCGGCGCCGGCGCTGCCTGGCGCGGTTTCAGCGCCGCCTTCGACGCGCTCCAGCTGGCGCATCAGTGGCGCGACATGGACGCGGCCACGAAAGGGCTGGCCATCGCCGGCGCCTCCGACGTCGTGTTCTCTCCCTTGTCCGACGCCGTGGGCGCCTGGCTGGCTGGCATCGCGCCGCGGTCCGGCGCAAGCGCGCTGCGCTGGGCCGGCGCCGGGGTGCCCGTGCTCGCCGACCTCGCCCTGGCGGGCGTGAACGTGGCGATGCTGGCGCGACGGTGGCGGCAGTTCAACGACAGCGGCCTCGGCACGGACAGCTATGTCCATCGGGCGCTGCTGGCCGACACCGTCACCTCCAGCCTGCTGCTCGGCACCGGCCTGGCGACGCGCGTCGCCGCCCTGGCGGCCGGGCTCAAGGGGGCCGCGCTGGCGGGCCGGGCCGCGCTGGGACTGGGTCTGCTCGCGCGCCTGTCGGGTCCCGCAGGCTGGGCGCTGTCCACGGCCTTGTCCGGCGGCGCCGCCATGGGCGTCTGGCTGGACGAGTACGCCCCCCATCTGCGCGAGCCGGGCTCGGCCCGCGGCTGGCTGCGGCTGACCGGCGCCGCCGTCGCCCGATTCTTCGGCTTCGATTCGGACCCCTTCGTCCGGGCGGAAACGGAGAAGCAGGCCAGGGAGGCCGCTCGGCAGCGCGCCGCGGTCTTGCAGAGCGACGACGAGGCGCGCTGGCGCCATCGCATCGACCTGCTCGCCAAGCGCGGCTTCGCGCGTTTCCACCATCCCCGCTTCACGCAGCGCGTGGTCCATGCCGCCTTCAGGATCGAGGACGCGGAGCCGCCGTTCTCCTTCATGCTGCAGGATCGGACGTCCCTGGCGGGTCTGGCGACGGCCGAGCGCGACCTGGGCGCCCGGACCCGGCCCGGCATGCGGGCCTGGCTCGATGTGCGCCATCAGCATTTCAGCGCCCTGATCACCTCGCGGTGGCGCTTCCCGCAACTGTTCGATCTGGCCGGCGCCACCCGCCGGGTCACCGGCGGGATGGGGGACGACGTCTTCCTGCTGGACCGCCACAGCGCGCTGTCCATCGACGCGGGCGCCGGCCATGACGAGCTGGTGCTGGAGGCGCCCGGCGCCGAGGTCACGATGCGCGCGTCGGATCCGCCCGAGGGCCCGGTGGGATGGACCCTGCACGTGGCCGGTCCGGCGCCCGGCGCCGGGACCGTCAACGCGCTGCGGCTGACCGGCATGGAGGCGCTGACGCTGCGCGACGTCGCCCGCGCGGACGTGCAGGGCAGCCGGCTCGACGAGCAGTTCGACGTCTCCGGCCGCGATGTCCGCGTGGCCGGCGGCGCGGGCCGCAACCTCTACTTCCTGCGCGCCGGCAACGAGATCGTCAGCAGCTCGCCCGACGACCACGCCGTGTGGCACGCGGGCACGCCCGCGCGCATCGTGATGGCGGGAGACGCGATGCGCCTGCTGGTCGAGGTCGACGTGCTGCACGAGTCGCTGCACCTGAGACGCGAGGGCCACGCGCTCCTGCTCAGCGCCGGCGGCGCACCACTGATCCTCGCGCGCTTCTTCCCGCCCGACGACCGGCCCGCCCGGGCGCTGACGATCCGGGATGCCAGCGGCGTCCGGGTCACGCTGGAGGAGCCGCGGCAAGTCGACGACACGGCACGCCCCCTGACGACGCTGGCGCACGCGCAGTACTTCGGCCCGACGACAGCCGACGAACGACGTGCGCTGCTGACGGTCGATGCGCCGGTGCGGTACCACCTGCCGTCGGGCGCCGGGGCCTTCACCGCGCGGACGGTGTCCGGCATGCCCCTGTTCATCGTGCTGGAGCTGCCCGCCACACGCCTGCGCCAACGCCGCCAGGGCGACGCCCTGATCATCGAGGAAGTGGCGCCCGACAAGCCGCCGGCGGGATTCACGCCGCTCACGCTGACGCTGGCCTCTTCGGCCTCTTCGGCCTCTTCCGCTGCTTCGGCCTTTTCGGTCCCTTCCGCCGCGGCGCACGGCCAAGCGCAGGCGACGACACCCGTCGACGCTCACCGGTCGATCTGGGCCTTGATCGACGACGAGGGCCCGCCCCGCGTCGCGCTACTCCGCCTGTCGGCGCTCGATGCACCGCCGGGCTTGCCGGAACCGATCGAGGTCCTGGTCGCCGGCCCCGGTCGCGCGGAGGACGACGCACACGGCGCCTCCGATCCGCCGTCGCAAGCCGAGGTACCGGCGCGCCGGTACGCGCCCATCGCCATCGATCCCGAGACCGGCGTGCAGGTCCATGACCCCTTCACGTTCCAGGCCGACTTCCTGGCGACGGCCGCCGGCACCCATCTGATCCGGGCCCTGCTCCCACCGCGTGCGCTGCCGGGGACGCGGCAGGAGCCGGCGCGCACCGTCTGGTTGCGCCAGGGACCCGGGCATTACGGCCGGCGGCGCATCGGCCATTCGCTGCTGCTCACGACCGGATCGGACGAGACCGCTTCCGCGGTCTTCGTCGAGGACTACTACCGGCATCCGGGCGTGCTGAAGTTCGGCTTTCCGCACGACGGCCACGAGATCGCGATCGGCCTGCAGGTGCTGCCCGACG
Organism: uncultured Roseateles sp.; assembly: GCA_946886855.1. The sequence continues at coordinate 5,599 of CAMPJJ010000018.1, forward strand.
CCTGGCCGGGCGAACGCGAGCCCGGCGTCGACGAGCGCCGGTCCGACCTGAGCGTGGGCTTGCACGCCAGCGGCATCGAGGCGGCCGACGCGGCGCGCGCGGTGGCGCTGCTGCACGCCCGGGTGCGCGAACGCGCCGGCCCCGACGAGCTGCCGGAGCGCGCGGTCGTGGCGGCCTGGCTGGCGCTGCGCGGCTTGTCCGATGACGCCATCGACCTGCTGCACCCGCCCGGCCTGCGCGAGCTGCTGCGCATCGACCACCTGCTCGCGTTCCTCGACGCCTCGGGCGTCACGCCGTCGCCCCCCGGGTGGATCGACGGCTACGCCGCGGGCGATGTCGAGACGCCGCTGCGCCTGTCCCGCCACGGGCCCTTGCTGAGGGAGATGGCCGCGACCGACCGGCCGTGGGTCGAGGTCGACGCAGCCCTGCGCAACGACCTGTCGCTCGACGAATGGATGGCGTTCGCGACCTGGCGGGACGCGCTGGGGAGCGAAGGCCCGGGGCTGGCGTCGGCGATGACCGATTTCCTGCGCGTGCTGCGCCAGACGGGCGACACCGCGCTGGCCGACCGGCCCTGGACGCGCGCCCTGCTGGAGGCCGCGTTGTCGCTGCGAGGCCGCACACCCGCAACCGCGGCCGACATCGCGCGGTCGATGCTCGAGGCCGGCACCTGCGATGAGGCGTGGATCCTCGGCATGCACCGCGCGGGCGTGCGGGACGCGGCCGCGCTGGCGGCGCTCCGGGAGTCGGGCACCTCGCCCCAGGACCTGCTGCTGGGCAATCTCCAGCGACGGCGCTATGAAGGCCTGGGCGACCGCTCCGAGCTCATCCGGGTGGAGGTCAGCGAGGCCTTGAGCACGACGCTGCCGCAGTCGCGCACCTATTTCCGGTCGCCGCATTACCTGAAGCTGGACGAGGACGGCCAGGGATTCGAGCGCCGCGATGCGCAGCGGGCTCGCGCCGTGCATTACGACATCGTGCCCGGCGAGGTGCTGCTGTCGCCGCCGCCACGGCGCAAGGTCGCGGATCCCGGGACAGGCCGGTGGACCCTCATGAGCGGGCCGCTCAGCGTCACCTACCCGCCCCAGGCCCGCCCGGCCGAGCCCGCGTGGACGCCCGAGCTGCTGGACCAGGCGGGCGGCCTGCAGACCGTCACCGAGACGCTGCCGCCCGGCCGGCGGTGGTGGGCGCGGAGCGAGCCGGGCCACCTCGTCGACGGCCTCGATCGGGCCGAAGACGCCTTCGCCTGGCGACCGCCTCTGGTGACCACGGACGCGGGGACGCTGGCGCTGAGTCCGTCGGAGGGCGCCGCGGCGCCGGCGGAGATCCGTTTCGACTTCGCGCACAGCATCGCGCTGCGCTCCCTGACGATCCACGCCGTGCCCGATCCCCTGCCCCATCCCCGGTTGACCGGCAAGTCCGCGGGCCGCTGGCAGCTTCAGGCCCTGGACGGCCGGGGACGGGTCCGGGTCCTGGGCCGGCAGATCGAGATCGACGGTCGGGGCAGCCACCTCATCCCCGTGGACACCGGCGGCGTGCCTTATCGCACCTACCGGCTCCAGGGCGAGGACGGTTACTTTCCGACGGAGACCTGGCTGACCGAGGTGACGTTCACCACGGCGCCGGCGGGGCGCCTGTCGTCGGCCCGCCAGGCCGGGCTGCTGGCCCAGGCCGCCGCCGACGAGCCGGTCGGCATGGCGGTCGGTCCTTCGATGGCGTCGGCGCCCTCGGCGTCGGTGGGCTTGCTCGCACCGCCGGTGCTCGCGTGACGGCGGCGGGACGGCGGCGTGCCGAAGCGCGCGACGCCGTGATGCCGTGATGCCGTGATGCCATCGTCGCCGGCGCTCACCCCGTCCCTCTCCCCTTTTTGTTTTCCGCAACCCGCGCGCTCCGCCTCACCAGTCCGCGAGCACCTCTTCCGCCAAGCCGAAGGCGGTGCTCGCGCCGGTCCCGCTGGTGACCATCACCAGCCGCGTGCGCTCATCCGGCGCCTCGACGAGGCACGGTGCCGAGGCACTGACGGGATAGACGCCGGTCCAGCGCTCGACCACCTCCAGCGACGGCAGCGCCAGTTGCCGGTGCAGCTCGTCGAGGATCAGGCGGTCCACCGCCTCGCTCGCGAACGGCGGCAGCACCGGGCCGTAGTGGTGCGAGTCGCCCACGACCAGCGTGCCGTCGGCGCTCTGCACCGCGATCAGATGGATGCCGTGGGCGAGCGCGTCGGGGCGCTCAGCCGACAGACGACGCCGCAGCGGCTGCGCCTCGGGCAGCGCCGCGTAGCCCTCGTAGCGCACCAGGCTCAAGTCGGCCATCAGCGCGGCGTTCAGGCGGAACCCCGACGGCGGGCGCACGCGCAACATCTGCAATTGGCACAGCGACAGCGCATGCGGCGTCCAGCGGTCGGCAAAGAGCCCGTGCAGCTCCGCGCCCGAGCAGACGACGACGCGCTCCGCGCGATAGCTCGCGCGGGAGGTGCGCACGTGCGGCGCCTCGACCGCGAGCACCGATTCGCCGAAACGGAATTCGACGCCGTGGCGCTCCGCCAGCCATGCGGCGATGCGCGGGATCGCGTCGCGCGATTCGACGCGGAGCTCATGCGGGCTGTACAGGGCGCCGCGCAGGGCGTCGCTGTGCGAGCCGCTGTCGTGCAGGCCTTCAGCGCGCAGACCGGGCTGGCGCGCGGTCGCGCCGGCGACGCCCAGCCGCTCGCAGCCCTCGCCCATTTCGGTGGCGAAGAAGGCGTCGAGCAGGGCTTCCGATTCTTCGCAACGCGTGGCCAGCAGCAGGCCGGCGTGCTCGATGCGCAGACCGGCCTGGGGCGCGAGCTCGGCCCAGAGATCGCGCGAGCGCCGCGCGCGGCGCCAGTGTGCGCCGCGCTGCTGCCCGGTCACGGTGACGAAGCCGAAATTGCGGATCGACGCGCCGATGCAGGCCGCGTCGCGCTCGACGACGACGACGCGCCACCCGCGCTTCGCGCCGGCCCAGGCATGGGCCAGGCCGACGATGCCGGCGCCGACCACGAGGAGGTCATGAGTCATGGGAATTCAGGAAGCAAGAAGGTTTGAGCAGTGCCACGGTCGCTGGCGCTATCGCGCACGCCACCGCTGGGTCCGTTGCACGAGCACATGGCCGACGAGGCCGATGACGCCGCGCCCGGCGGCCGCGGTGACAAAGAGCAGCGTCGCCATCGCCGCAGCCGGCGCCGTCTCCCCCGCATCGTCCATCGCCAGCACCGCGATCGCGGCCAGCGCGGTGTCGGGCGAGTACAGGAACACCACCGCCGACACCGTCGTCAGCGCGCTGACGAAGAAGTAGCCCGCCACCTGCACCAGCGTCGGGATCGCGATGGGCAGGTGCACGCGGCGCAGATGGGTCCAGAACGGCAGCCCGAGCGACTCGGCGACGCGCTCGTACTCGGGATCGAGCTGGCGCAGCGCGCCGAGCTGCGTCAGGTGCGCCACCGAGTAGTAATGCGCCACCGTGCACAGCACCAGCAGGCCGAGCCCGCCATACCAGCCGCGCAGCGGATTCCACGGCGCGTTGAAGAACAGGATGTAGCCCAGTCCCAGGGCAAGACCCGGCACCGCCATCGGCAGCGTCGCCAGCGCGTTGAGCGCGCCGCGCGCGCCGGCGACACCGCGCGGCTTGTCCACCAGCCAGGCCAGCAGGAAGCTCAGGGCCGTGCCGGCCAGCGCGGTCCACCCGGCCAGGCGCAGCGAGTTGCCGTAGCTGGCCCAGCCGCCGCCGTCGCTCATGTCGAACTGGTAATGCGCCAGCGTCGGCGCGAGCTGGTACGGCCAGTACTGCGCGAAGGACGCGTACACCGCGATGCCGAACACGCCGACCAACGCCGCCGCGATCAGCGCGCAGTACAGCAGCGCGGCCAGGTCCCGCCCCGCGCTCGGCGCCGGCACGTGCGGCACCGCCCGCAGGCTCAGCACGGCGCGTTGCCGCGCGCGCAGGCGCTGCTCCAGCGCGAAGGCGCCCAGGGCCGGCAACAGCAGCAGCAGCGCGACGACGGCGCCGCGGTCCAGGCGCTGCTGGCCGACGACCTCCTTGTAGATGTCGGTGGCCAGCATCGCGGTCTGCCCGCCGACGACCTTGGGCACGCCGAAGTCGGTCAGCACCAGCACGAACACCACCACCAGCGAGATCAGCAGCCCGTAGCGGCTGGCCGGCAGCGTCACCGTGCGGAACACCCGCCAGCCGCCGGCCCCCAGGCAGCGCGCGGCTTCGATCGTCCGCGCGTCGCTGCTCGACAAGGTGGTGACGAGGATCAGCATCGCGTGCGGGAAGGTCCACAGCACCGAGCCCAGCACGATGCCGGCGGGTCCGTAGATGCTGTCGATCCCCAGCGCCTGCATCGGGCCCTTCAGCAGGCCCTGGTTGCCGAAGGCGTAGACCAGGCCGATGGCGGCCAGCAGCGAGGGCGCGAGCAGCGGCAGCAGCGCGAGCGCGCGCCACAGGCCCTTGGCGGGCAGCGCCGTGTGCGTCAGCGCCCAGGCGTAGCCGTAGGCGAGCGCGACGCAGACGACGGCCGAGACTGCCGACAGCGCGACGCTGTTCCACAGCGCGCTCCATCGGCCGGTCGAGAAATACGCGATGAAATGCGACGCGCCGACGAAGCGCCCCTGCCCGTCGAGCACGCTCTGCGCGAGCAGTGCCACGAGCGGCAGCAGGATGATCACGGTCAACGCGACGAGTCCGGCGGCCAGCAGTGCGCGCAGCACCCACGATTCGAGGCGGCGTCCCCGCGGGCGCGGCAACGGCACCTGAGGGGCCCGCGATGCCTGATCGAACACCAGGCTCACGCGGCTCTCCGCATCGACAACGGCGCGTCGAAAAGCTGGAGCGCTGCGGCGGGCAATCGCAGGCCGCGGACTTCCCCTTCACTGAGACCGGCGGCTTCGCCGCTGGGGATCTCGAGCATCAGCGCCCCGCCGACGCCCGCACCGGTGCCAGCGCCCAGCGCCTCGCAACGCAGCAGCACCTGCGTGACCGCGCCATGGAACTGCAGCGTCTCGATGCGGGCGCGCAGCATCGCGCCCTCCCCGTCGATCAGCCGGATCGCTTCCGGGCGGATGCCCACGCGCACGACGCTGCCGGTCTTGTAGAGCCGGGTGTCGCCGTCGAGCAGCGTGGTGCCGACGCGCACGCGTCCCTCGGCGACGACCTGCCCGTCCATCCAGTTCATCCGGCCGACGAAGCCCGCCACCAGCGCGCTCGCCGGGCGGTCGTAGAGCTGCCGCGGCGCGCCCTGCTGCGCGATCTGGCCCTTGGCGAGCAGCACCACGCGGTCCGACATCGCCAGCGCCTCGTCCTGGTCGTGCGTCACCATCAGCGTGGTGATGCCCAGGCGCTGCTGCAGCGCGCGGATCTCGGCGCGCAGTTCCTGCCGGACCTGCGCGTCGAGCGCCGACAGCGGCTCGTCGAGCAGCAGCAGCTTCGGCCTGGGCGCCAGCGCGCGGGCGAGCGCGACGCGCTGCTGCTGGCCGCCGGACAGCTGCGCGGGAAACTTGCCGGCCTGCTCCAGCAGGCCCACCAGCGCGAGCATCTCGTCCGCACGCGCGGCGGCTTCGCGCCGGGGCAGCTCGTGAAGCCCGTAGCGGACGTTCTCGCGCGCCGTCATGTTGGGGAACAGCGCATAGGACTGGAACACCACGCCGAAGCGCCGCTGCGACGCCGGCCAGGCGGTGATGTCCAGGCCGTGCATCAGCACCTGGCCGAGCTCGGGCGTCTCGATGCCGCAGACGATGCGCAGCAGCGTCGTCTTGCCGCAGCCCGAGGGGCCCAGCAGCGACACGAACTCGCCGGCCTCCAGGTCGAGATCGATGCCCTGCAGCACCGTCTGCAGGCCGAAACGCTTGGTGATCTGACGCAGATGCAGCATGGGGACGTCGGGGCTCGGGCTCAAGGGCGAATCACTGGCGAATCACTGGCGGGTCGCTGGCGGATCACGGGCCGATCACTTCTTCTCGGCCTTGGCCTCGTAGCGGCGCGACCACTCGGCGAGGATGCGGTCGCGGTTCGCGGCGGCCCAGTTGAAGTCGTTCTTCGCGAGCAGCTTGTCGAGGTCGGACGGCACGAACTCCAGCTGCTCCTGCACCGACGGCAGCGCCAGCACGGCGAAGTTCTTGGCGTACAGCTCGTTGGCCTTGCGGGTCACCGACCAGTCGGCCAGCGCCTTGGCGGCCTCCATCCTTTTCGTCGTCTTCATGACGGCGGTGGCCTCGACGTCCCAGCCCAGGCCTTCCTTGGGGAACACGATGTCGATCGGCGCGCCTTCCTTCCTGGTCTTGTTGGCGCGGTACTCGAAGGACAGGCCGACCGGGAACTCGCCGGCGCCGGCCTGGCGGCAGGGCTTGGAGCCGCTGTGCGTGTAGACGCCCATGTTCTGGTGCAGCGCGTCCATGAAGGCCCAGCCCTTGGCCTCGCCCATCATCTGCAGCCAGGCGGAGACCATCAGGTAGCCGGTGCCGCTGGAGGCCGGGTGCGGCATCGTCAGCAGGCCCTTGTAGACGGGCTGGGTCAGGTCGGCCCAGGAGGTGGGCTTGGGCAGGTTGCGCTTCGCCGCTTCGACGGTGTTGAAGCAGACCGCCGAGGACCACAGGTCCATGCCGACCCAGGTCGGCTGCGGCCGCGGGTCGCGCATCGTGGCGCGGACCTGCTCCAGGCCCTTGGGCGCGTAGGGCGCGAGCATCCCTTCCTTGTCCAGCAGCATCAGCGAGGTCGCGGCCAGCCCCCAGACCACGTCGGCCTGCGGGTTGGCCTTCTCGGCCAGCAGCCGGGCGGTGACGATGCCGGTGGATTCGCGGACGAACTTCAGCTCGATGGCGGGATGGTCCTGCTCGAAGGCGGTCTTGTAGGCCTTGATCTGGTCGGCCTCGAGGGCGCTGTAGACCAGCAGTTCGGTCTTGCCCTGGGCGCCTTGGGCGCCCTGCGCGCCCTGGGCGTGGGCCTCGGGGCTGGTCAGCGCGGCGATCGCCGCCAGGGCCAGCGCCGCGGCGGCGTGGAGGACGGTCGAGAGGGTGGTGGACCGCGAGGTCGGCAGGGACGTCGACAGGGGAGAGATCGGCATGGGCGCTCCATCGGGGAATCGATGGGGGACACTGTAGGAATGGCATATGTCATTGACGCGTCAAACGCCCCAAGTTCGCGGAAACCGGTATTGGCCGTTTTTGGAGACCCGGGGGCTTCGGAAGACTTGGGGGCTTCGGGAGGTTCAGGAGGCCTGCCGTGCTCGTGAACCAGCTGAAGGCCTTCTTCGCCGTGGCGCGGCTGGGCTCGATCACCGGCGCGGCGAAGCAGCTCGGGCTGTCCCAGCCGACGGTGACGACGCAGATCCGTGCGTTGGAGGAGCAGTACGGGGTGGAGTTGTTCCACCGCGGCGGCGGCCGGCTGAGCCTGAGCGACGCGGGCCGGCGGCTGATGCCGCAGGTCGACGCGCTGCTGCAGCAGGAGCTGGACATCGAGTTCGCGCTGCGCGATTCGGCCGAGCTGCGCGGCGGCACGCTGCGGCTGGGCGCGACGGCGCCGTACTACACCTTGACGCTGGCGCAGCGCTTCCGGACGCGGCATCCGCGGGTGGCGCTGAGCATCTCGGCCGGCAATTCACGGCAGATGGTGGACGCGCTGCTGGCCTACGAGGTGGACCTGGCGACCTCCAGCCACCGGGAGGACGACGCGCGGCTGCACCGCGTCGAGCTGGGCGCCGACCCGCTGGTGCTGCTGCTGCCGCGCGGTCATGCGCTGGCGCGGCGCGCGGCGGTGCCGCTGGCGGCGCTGGCGCAGGAGACGCTGCTGGTGCGGGAGCGCGGCTCGATGACGCGCACGCTGAGCGAGCAGGCGCTGGACGCCGCGGGCGTGCGCCCGGCAGCGCAGATGGAGATCGCCAGCCGGGAGGCGCTGCGCGAGGCGGTGGTGCGCGGGCTGGGGGTCAGCATCTTCGCCGCGCATGAGACCGGGAAACACCCGGACCTGATCGCCCTGCCCTTCGCGCAGGAGATGCCGCTGGTGCGCGAGTACCTCTACTGCCTGCGGGAGCGGCAGGGGGCGACGCTGGTGGCGGCGATGCTGGGGTGCGTGGCGACGGAAGACTGAAGTCGGATCGCGTCGTCGGCCGCTCGCGGTGAAGCGGCGCGGCGGCTCATTGCGCGCCCTGTTGCGCGCCCTGCCCGTCCTTCAGGTGCTTGGCGAGGAAGACCTCGACGCGCCTGGCGAAGTCGACACTGTTGTCCAGGTTGCCGAAGCCGTGGGCTTCGCCGCGGTACGTGATCCATTCGGGCGGACGGCCGACCTTCACGAGCGCGTCGCGCATGCGTTCGCCGTGCTCGATCGGGACGCGGACATCGCGTTCGCCGTAGGCCAGCAGCAGCGGCGCCCGGATGCGGTCGGCCAGCAGCACCGGGGAATTGGCCTTGAGCATGTCGGCATCCTTGACCGCGTCGCCGACCATGGCGGGCGCCATGTAGCTGCGGTAGGCGCTGCCGAGGTCGTCGTCCACCCAGCTGTCGCCCTTGACGAACAGCATCAGGTCGGTCACGCCGAGCCAGGCCACGCCGCAGCGATACAGCGCGCCGTCCTTGGCCAGCCCCATCAGCGCCGCATAACCGCCGTAGCTGGCGCCCGCGATGCAGGCGCGGTCCGAGGCGAGCTTCTGCTGGCGCGCCCAGACCAGCGAGTCGGCGATGTCGTCCTGCATGGCCTGACCCCACTGACGGAACCCGTCGCGGTAGTGCTTGTCGCCGTAGCCTTCGCTGCCGCGGAATTCCGGCTCGATGACGAGGTACCCGCGCGAGGCGAGGAACTGCGACCAGCCGTTCCATTCCCAGACGCGGCCGCGCACGAACGGACCGCCGTGCACCAGCACCACGGCCGGCGCCGGCTTGCCCGGCGCGACGCCGCGCGGCAGCGTGAGCCACACCGGCAGGTCGGCGCCGTCACGGGCCTTGATGCGGTGCAGCTCCTGGCTGGCCATCGCGCGCGGATCGACGTCGGGGCGCTGACGGCCGACCGGCTGCCAGCGGTCGGCTTCGGCGGCGGCGGCCCGGTACACCCAGTACTCGCCGGGCTCCCGGTCGGAGAAATTGCGCACCACGGCGACCATGTCCGGCTTGCCGCATCGCGCGCACTGGACGACGTTGACGCCGTCGGTGAAGCGGGCGTCGACCAATTTCTGGAACTCGCGCATGGCAGGGTCGAACCACGCCGTCGCCTGCGCGTCCGTCTGGTAGCGCAGGCCGACGGTGCGCCCCGCGTCCCGGATCACGGCGCTCTGTGCATCGAAACCCGGCGTGCTGAGCAGTGCCCGGGGTTCCGGCTTGCGGGTCTGGAAATCGAAACGGGTGAGCACCTCGTAGCGCTGCGCGCCTTCGAGCCGCTTCACGAACAGTCGACCCGTGTCGTCGACGGCGACGGGGACGAAGGGCAGACCCAGCAGGTCGCCGCGTGTGAGTTCGGACCAGCTCGTCTCACCCGGTCCGCGCCAATGGACGACCTGCACGTTCTCCTGTTCCGTGATCACGAGGCGGGGCTCGCCGTGGCTGTCGAAGAGGAAACTCACCGCGCCGCGAGGTTCGTCGAAGGTCGCCGGCAGTGCACGGCCCGTGTCGACGTTCAGCCAGAGCGGGGTGTAGGCGCTGCGGTTGTTGGAGCGGTTGATGCCGAACTTGCCGACGAGCACCCGGTTGCCCGGCTCGCCCTCATGGGGGAAAGGCACGGTGAGGAGCCGATGGTTCCAGGTCAGCGCGCCGCCGAAGGCCTTGCGCTCGCCTTCGGTCTCCTGCTCGCGCTGGATCAGTTGCCGGATGCCGGAGCCGTCCGCGGCCACCGAGAACAGCCCGCTGGCCTGGTAGTGCGTCCCGGACGCGACGCGGCGGTCGGCGGCGGAGAAGACGATCTTGTCGTCGTTGACCCAGAAGAAGTCGCCGACGTCGTCGTTGCTGAACTGCACCACGCGGCGGGCCTCGATCTTGGCGCCCAGTTCGAACACGTAAAGGCCGACCCGCAGGCCGGGGGCACCCGGCGCGGCGACGGCCAGGCGCCTGCCGTTCGGCGAGAGCTTGGCTTCATTGAGCTCGGCGTTCTTGAAGAACACGTCGGCCGGCACGGCAGCGGGTGCAGGCGCCGGTTGGGCGTTCGCGACGCCCTGCAGGCCGGACAGCGCCAGGGCGAGCGACAACGCGCAGCGGCGCGCGACGGAAATCGGCTTCATCGGGAACTCCCTGTTCCGCCGCGCCGCGCAGGCGGCCGGGGATGGTCTTGTGATGGCGAGGGATGCTAGCGGCGTCAGGAGCGGCGACGTCTGGGGGATGTCCCGGAGCGGAAGGCCCAATGAAAATCCGAACGCAGATTTCTCCAGCCCTTTGAGCCCTCCCACCGATGTCGATTCCACTGCGCCCCCCACTCAGCAACCTCGTGATCGGCGCGCTCAGCGCGGCGTTCTTCTTCTGGCTCGCCGCCGTGTCCTTCACGACCGGCAAGCACCCCGCGGCCACGCTCGGCACCACGGTGTGCTTCGTCGTGCTCGGGCTGATGGCGCTGCCCATGGTCGCGGACTACTTCTTCGCCCGGCACCGGCTGTCCGACGAAGCCATCGACTTCGGTCGCCGCTTCGGCGGGCGCGGCACGATGCGCTGGGCCGACGTGCGACTCGTGCGCTTCTCGCCGACGATGAAATGGTTTGTGCTCGACGACCAGGCGCGGACCCGAGCGCGGGTGTCGGCAAACCTGGCAGGGCTGCCGGAGTTCGCGAGACTCGCGCTCGCCCATGTGCCGCCCGAGGCGATCGACAGCAAGACCCACAAGCTGCTCGTCGATGCCAGCCTCGGCCGTCGACCGCGCGTGTGGCTGTGAGCGATGAGCGCTATGCGCTCTCGCTGGGCGAGGGCACATGACCCGTGCGCGCCATCGCGAAGTAGCGGCGGATCTCCGGTTCGGTCATGTCCTCGTAGAACTTGATCGAGTGCACGACCTTCATGCCCGCCTCGAGCAGGCGGGCGGGCGTGTCGGGCAGGCCGCGCCACTTCACTCCCATCGGACCCGCGGGCGCACCGAACTCGCCCATCGTGAACCCGCGCGCAGCGGTGATGAGGCTGAACAGGTGGTCCTCGCTGATGCCGCTGTCGTGGAACACGTCCAGATGCAGATCACCAGCCGCGCGCATCTTCTTCAGCAGCGTTGGCCGCAGGTACACCGCCGCGCCCAGCACGTGTTCGCCGAGGACCCAGCCCTGGGCCCTGGCCGCACGCGTCCAGCGATGCATCCGTATCCAGCGCGGCACGCGCCGCAGACCGTGCCAGCGCATGCTGTCGCGGAGCACGTCCTCGATCGGACCGTAGTCCCGCGCGGTGCCGTCGTAGCCGATCTTGAGCAGGCCCAGCATGCCCAGTCGCGCATCCTGGGAAAACCGGGCGATCGCCTCTTCCTCGGGCGCCCGACCGGTGATCAGGGCGTCGGTGTCGATGCGCAGCAGCACATCGAAGTCGTAGTTCGCCAGTGCATGCCGATAGGCGCGGGCCAGGTTGACCGTGAGGCCGCCCCGGATGCCGGGAAAGCCAGCGGAGGGCAGGCGCACGACCCGGGCATCGCGGGTCTCCAGAAACTCCCGCGTCGCCTCGGATCGGCTGTCGTCCACCGCCAGGATGACCTGTTCGGGCGTGCAATAGGTCAGCAGGCTGTCGATGGTGTCGGCCCCATTGTCATCGGGCCCCACGGGCATGACGACCAGCTGCCGGCAATGGCGGCGCGACGTGTTCATGGGCTCTCCCTGCCGGGCGGTATCGCCCAAGCGGCGATCCTGCATGAACAGGCCGGGATGCGCAGCCCCGGATTTGAGTGGATCAATCCGCGGTGATCCCCCGCTCCTTCACCAGCTTCGCCCACTGGGGCAGTTCCTTCTCCAGCCGCGCACGCGCCTGCGCGGCTGTCGACGGCGTGGACTCGAAGCCTTCCTTCGCCATCCGGTCCTTGAGCGCCTGCGCGCCGAGCACCGCTTGAAGCGTCGCGTTCAGCTTGTCGATGACGGGTCGCGGCGTCGCGGCCGGTGCGAAGACCATGAACCAGGTCTCGAACGAATAGCCAGGAACACCGGCCTCGGCGATGGTCGGCACGTCGGGCATCAGCGGCGAGCGCTTCGGGCCGGTCACGCCCAGCGCGCGCAGCTTGCCCGATTGCACATGCCCCTGCGCCGCGGACAGCACCGGGAAGGACATCTCCACCTGGCCGCCGATCGTGTCGCTCAAGGCGGGGCCGCCGCCGCGGTAGGGGATGTGGACGATGCTCACGCCCGCGACCGCCTTGAACAGTTCCGCCGACATGTGGAAGGTGCTGCCCGTGCCCGCCGACGCGTAGGAGAGCTTGCCCGGCTGGCTCTTCGCGAGCGCGACCAGTGCCTTGACCGTCTTCGCCGGCACCTGCTCGTTGACGACGAGCACGTGCTGCGAGCTCGCCACCATGCCGATCGGCGCCAGGTCCTTGAGCGTGTCGTAGGGCATCTTCGGCGTGAGCGCCGGATTGATCGCGAGCGAGACCGTCTGCAGGCCGATGGTGTAGCCGTCGCCGACGGACTTCGCGACCTCGGCCACGCCGACATTGCCGCCCGCGCCCGCCTTGTTCTCGACCACCAGCGGCTTGCCGAGCGCCTTGCCCCATTCGTCCGAGATCAGCCGCGCGACGATGTCGGCGCTGCCGCCGGGCGCGTAGGGCACGATCAGGCGCACCGGCCGGTCCGGATAGCTCTGCGCCAGCGCGACGGCCGGCAGCATCGTCGCGGCCAGCGCCATCGAGCCCGCCGCGATCAGGGATCTGCGAATCATCTTGTCTCCTGTGAAGCCCCGGTCGTGCGCCGGGGTCGCTCGATGCTAGGCCCGCGTCCGCCTTCCGGAATGTCGAGCCGGATCATTCTTTCGTTCCTGGAGGTTATGAAAGCATCGCCCGAGCTAACGCCCTGGCATCGCCGGCGGCCGCGGCGTCAACGCGTGCCGAAGCTCTTCCGGTAGGCGCTGGGGCTGACGCCGGCGATGCGTTGGAATTGGGTGCGGAAATTCGCCGCCGATCCCAGGCCGACGGCCTCCACGATCTGCTCGATGCTCGAGGAGCCCGTCTCGAGCAGTTCCTGCGCGCGGCGCACCCGCGCCTGGCTCAGCCATTGCACCGGCGAGAGGCCGAACTGCGCGCGGAATCGGCGATGCAGCGTGCGGGCGCTGACGCAACCCTGGCTCGCGAGTTCATCCATCGAGATCGGACGGTGCAGTTGTCGCAGCGCCCAGGCGATGACGGGCTGCAGGTCGCGGTCGGGCGGCAGGTCGGCGGGCTGGATGAACTGGGCCTGGCCGCCCTCGCGCTGCAACGGGACGACCGACAAGCGCGCCATCCTCGCGGCCACGGCCGTGCCGTAGTCGCCGCGCACCATGTGCAGGCAGAGATCGATCCCGGCGGCCGCGCCGGCCGACGTGAGGATCTGCCCGTTGTCAACGAAGAGCACCGCGGGATCGAGGTCGACCTCCGGATGGCGCTGCGCCATCAGCGCAGCGGCGGCCCAGTGCGTCGTCGCGCGCAGTCCGTCGAGCAGTCCCGCCTGTGCGAGCACGAACGCGCCCGTGCAGATCGACGCGATCCGGGCGCCGCGCGCGTGCGCCGCGAGCAGCGCGCGCTGGACGGCCGGGCTGATCGGCATCGTCGGCGACTCGATGCCGGGCACGATGATCGTGTGCGCGGCCTTCAGCGTCGCGAGGCGGCGCTTCACGCCGATCATGAAGCCGCCGGCGTCGATCTCGTCCTGCTCGGCGCAGACCGTCACCGCGTAACCCTTGCGTCCGTCATCGAGCACGGTGCGGCCGAACACCTCGCCGGCGATCGTCAGGTCGAAGGGCACCACGCCGGGAAGCGCGAGCACGGCCACCTGGATCCCGCCCTCACCGCCCGACCGCTCCCGCGTTGCTGGAGAAGGCGTGCGGAACGACGAGCGAGGAGATCGCGAGACAGGCATGGGAAAACACTCCGGGCGTGGAACATCGACGATCCGGCATTCTCCACGCGGTTGGCTGGAAACAGTCGAATGAAGTCGATTCAGCCACTTTCCGCTGAAGCCTCCGATCGGAAGAATCCCGCCTGTTCATCACGGACCTCATGGAGTGCCTGTTGCCTCATCCGTCCCGTTCTCATCCGCCTGGTCCGGACGACCTCCCCCGTCTCTCGATGCTCCGACGCCTGTGCCTGTTGGAGGCCTTCACGCTGCTGGCACTGGTGCTGGTCGCGGTGCCATTGAAGCACCTCGCTGGTCTGCCGATCGCGGTATCCGTCATGGGACCGGTGCACGGCATGGCCTTCCTCGTCTTCTGCTGGCAGCTCGCGCAGGCGGCGGCGGAGCGCGCGGTCGACGGTCCCACCGCGTGGCGGATGCTGCTCGCCGCGTTCATCCCGCTGGGCGGTCTCTACAGCTGGCGCCTGCTGCGCCGTGGAGCGGCGACGTGATGTACGTCTGGCTCAAGGGATTGCATCTCGCGGCGGTGCTGACCTGGGTGGGCGGGCTGATGCTGCTCGCCGTGACGGCGGCCGCGCTGCGCAACGTCAAGGATGGCGTCCTGCTCCCGCACGAGAAGCGTCTGGCGACGGCCGTCCTGCGCTGGGATCGGCGCGTGACCACGCCAGCCATGCTGGCGGTCTGGGCACTTGGCATCGGACTTGCGAGCTGGGGCGGCTGGTTCGGGGCGCTGTGGCTGAGCGCGAAGCTGCCGATCGTCGTCGCGCTGTCAGGCCTGCACGGCATTCTGACGGCGACGCTGCGTCGGCACGTCGAGCACAGGGAGCGCCCTGCTCCGCCCTGGATCCGTCATGCGCCGGTCGTGGCCATCGTCGGCTCAATCGCGATCGCGCTGCTTGCAACGATCAAGCCTTGATCGCGCTCATCCAGGGCGATCGTCGCGCTGTCTTCAGACGTCGAAGCCGGGGCACTGCCGCTGTGCCTGTCTCAACAACGTGGGCCACACGAAGGCGCCGCCCAGGCCGCCGGTCTGCACGCGCATCGACTCGGCGGTGCCGCGGATGATCGCGTCGTGGACGGGCGTCAGCTCGACGCCGCCGGCCTGCGCGGCGATCTGGATCTGGCAAGCGCTCTCGAAGGTGTACATCGACAGGAAGGCGTCGGCGATCGTCTTGCCGACGGTCAGCAGCCCGTGGTTGCGCAGGCAGTAGAAGATCTTGTCGCCGAGGTCGTTCTGCAGCCGCGGCTGCTCGTCGGGGCGGATCGCGACGCCCTCGTAGTCGTGGTACGCGAGCGAGGCCAGCACGAAGGTCGACTGCTGCGAGATCGGCAGCACCCCGCCCTTCTGCGCCGACACCGCCACGCCGGCGCGCGTGTGTGTGTGCAGCACGCAGCCCACGTCGGGCCGCGCCGCGTGGATCGCGGAATGGATGATGAAGCCGGCCTGGTTGACGGGGAATGGCGTCTCCTGCAGCTTGTTGCCCGACGCGTCGACCTTGATCAGGCTGGAGGCCGTGATCTCGTCGAACATCAGGCCGTAGGGATTGATCAGGAACTCATGCGCGTCGCCGGGCAGCCGCGCGCTGATGTGCGTGAAGATCAGATCGCTCCAGCCGTAACGCGCGACCAGCCGGTAGCAGGCGGCGAGGTCCACGCGCAGCTGCCATTCGGCGTCGCTGACCTGGCCCTTGAGCGAAGGGATGCGGGCGGTGATGTCGTCCATGGGCGTCTCCAGATCGCGCCGGACCATCGAACGGGCCGGTCAGCGGCGGATCGTGCTACCGGAGCCTCGGCGTCGCTGTCGCATTCAGGACAGGTCAATGGCTGCCCAGGCCTGTTCACTCAGGTACTTTCAGCAAGTTGGTCCGGAAGTTCAGCTTGCTGCCGAACACCAGCACCACGAACAGGATTGAAATGGCCGCTGCAATCAGATTCGCGATCACGTTGGACCATACGCAGGGCCAGAAGCCGAGCGCTCGCTCGATCTGTTTCAACTGTCGCAGGTGATCGGCATCCGCATCGGCCAGCGCATCTGCAAGCGACTGCTGGGCCATGTCCTCAAGCATGGTCACAGCCTCAGCGCGAGAGGCCTCGATCGATGACCTTGGCTTTCGCCAACCATCGCTCGAATGCATTGTTTGCAGCCTTCACGATCTCCTCCCGGCTGGGCATCAGCGCTTGCACAAGGGGCGACGGCACATCGTCGCGACCGCGCGTCATCAGGTGTTGATTCGCACGCCTGATGGTGTGAGCGTTGATGTACTTGCGAGCGGCCGAGTTCTTCATGAAGGGCAATGCCGCAGCCGCGAGGCTGCTGGAGTGAGGGGCGTGATTTTGGAGCGCATTCCGCGTGTGACTCGGGAATGGAAAAGGGCGCCGTAGCGCCCTTCACTTCTGAGGAAACGTGGCTTCAGAACGCCGCGATCCCCGTCTGCGCGCGCCCCAGGATCAGCGCATGGATGTCATGCGTGCCCTCGTAGGTGTTGACCACCTCCAGGTTGACCAGGTGTCTGGCGATCCCGAACTCGTCGCTGATGCCGTTGCCGCCGAGCATGTCCCGCGCCGCGCGCGCGATGTCCAGCGACTTGCCGCAGCTGTTGCGCTTCATGATGGAGGTGATCTCCACCGCCGCCGTGCCCTCGTCCTTCATGCGGCCCAGCCGCAGGCAGCCCTGCAGACCCAGCGTGATCTCGGTCTGCATGTCGGCCAGCTTCTTCTGCACCAGCTGGTTGGCCGCCAGCGGCTTGCCGAATTGCTGGCGGTCCATCGTGTACTGCCGCGCCGTGTGCCAGCAGAATTCCGCCGCGCCCAGCGCCCCCCACGCGATGCCGTAGCGCGCGCTGTTCAGACAGGTGAACGGCCCCTTCAGGCCGCGTACGTCCGGGAAGGCGTTCTCCTCCGGGCAGAAGACCTCGTCCATCACGATCTCGCCGGTGATCGACGCCCGCAGGCCCACCTTGCCGTGGATCGCCGGCGCGCTCAGCCCCTTCCAACCCTTCTCCAGCACGAAGCCGCGGATCTGCCCGCCGTCGTCCTTGGCCCAGACCACGAACACATCCGCGATCGGGCTGTTGGTGATCCACATCTTGCTGCCGCTCAGCGAATAACCACCGTCGACCTTGCGCGCCCGCGTCACCATCGAGCCGGGATCCGAGCCATGGTTCGGCTCCGTCAGCCCGAAGCAGCCGATCCACTCGCCGCTGGCCAGCTTGGGCAGGTACTTGCGCTTGGTCGCCTCGTTGCCGAATTCGTTGATCGGCACCATCACCAGCGAGCTCTGCACGCTCATCATCGAGCGGTAGCCGCTGTCCACGCGCTCCACCTCGCGCGCGATCAGGCCGTAGCAGACGTAGTTCAGGCCGGCGCCGCCGTATTCCTCCGGGATCGTCGGGCCGAGCAGGCCCAGCTCGCCCATCTCGCGGAAGATCGCCGCGTCGGTCTTCTCGTGCCGGAACGCCTCCAGCACGCGCGGCGCCAGCCGGTCCTGGCAGTAGGCCGCCGCCGCGTCGCGCACGGCGCGTTCGTCGTCGGTCAGCTGATGCTCCAGCAGCAGCGGATCGTCCCAGTGGAATGCGGCCTTCGCGGCCTTGGATGCGTGGCTCATGTGTCTCTTCCGTTCCTGAATGCGTTGGAACCGATCCTAGTCCCGGGCCGGCACCACCGCTGTCACCTCGATTTCAACCTTCGCACGGTCCTCGATCAGACCCGCGACCTGCACCGCGGTCATGGCGATGCCGTACTCGCTGCCCAGCACCTCGCGGTAGGCCTGGCCCACCTCGCGGCCGCGCGCAACGTACTCGCGCTTGTCGAGCAGGTACCAGGTCATCCGCACGATGTGGCGCGGCTCCGCGCCCGCTTCGGCAAGCACCGCCTTGATGTTGCGCAGCGCCTGGCGGCACTGGTCGACGAAGTCGTCGCTCTCGAACTGGCACTGGCCGTTCCAGCCGATCTGCCCGGCCACGCTGACCAGCGTGCCAGTCGCGGCCACGCCGTTCGCGTAGCCGCGCGGCGGCGCCCAGCCCGCAGGCTGAAGCACGCGCCTGGCGTTCGTGCCGGCGTCCGCCTGGGCCTCGCCGCCGGCGCCGGCGCCGGTGCGGGTGCTGGTCTTCCCGTTGTCCTTGTCGTTCTCGTTGTTGCTGCTCATCGTCCTGACTCCTCTACTGCTCTGACGATCGATGGGATTGCTGCTGCTGGACCGCCCGCACCAGCGCGGCGCGGACGTCCTCGGGAAAGGGTTGCGACTGGTGCGTCTCCAGCGAGGTGCACACCAGCACCTGCCCGAAGCTCACGCGCGGACCGTCGGCGCCGTCGAAGCTCACGCGCAGCGACAGCGAGCTGCGCCCGACGCGCTCGATCCACAGGCGTTGCGTCAGGCGCTCGCCCTGGCGGCTGATGCGCTCGAAGTTGGTCTGCAACTGCACCGTCGGCAGGCCGACGCGGCGCGGGCCGAGCAGCTCCGCGTACGGCACGCCCAGCCCCTCGTTGAACCAGTCCTCGACGAAGGCGTTCAGCATCTCGAAGTAGCGCGGGAAGAACACGATGCCCGCCGGGTCGCAATGCCCGAAGCGGATCAAGACCTCGCGCTCGAAAGCTGCCGTCATGGGGTCCTCCTGATCATGTCGTCGCGTCGCCTTTCATACGCCGAGGTGCCGGTGCCACAGCCCCTGATCGGCTGCGAGCGCGGCTGAGTCGCCGCGCCACACCACCTGTCCGCGCTCCAGGATGCTGTGCCGGTCCGCCAGCCGGATCAGCCGCTTCACGTACTTGTCGACCACCAGGATCGTCTGGCCCGCCTGCCGCAGCTTGTCCAGGCAGCGCCAGATGTCCTCGCGGATCAAGGGCGCGAGGCCCTCGGTCGCTTCGTCCAGCACCAGCAGCCGCGGATTGGTCACCAGCGCGCGGCCGATGGCGAGCATCTGCTGCTCGCCGCCCGAGAGCTGCTGGCCCATGTTGGAGGCGCGTTCCTTGAGCCGGGGGAAAAGTGCGAAGACGCGTTCCACGGTCCACGGGTCCGAAGCGCGGCAGCGATTGGCTTCGAAAGCCTTCAGGTGTTCGAGCACGCTGAGGTTGGGGAAGATCTGCCGCCCCTCGGGCACGATCGCCAGCCCCAGGCGCGCGATGCGGTCGGCGCGCCAGCCGGTGACGTCCTCGCCGGCGAAGCGGATGCGCCCGCCGCTGGGCACCAGCCAGCCGGTCAGGCAGCGCAGCGTCGTGCTCTTGCCCATGCCGTTGCGGCCCAGCAGCGTCGCCACCTCGCCCGGCGCGATGCGCAGGTCCAGGCCGAACAGCACCTGGCTGTCGCCGTAGCCGGCGCGCAGGCCGTCGATCTCGAGCAGGGCATCGCTCATGCGGGCGCCTCCGTCGCCTCGTCGCCGAGGTAGGCCTGCCTGACCGCCGCATCGTTGCGGATCTCGTCCGGCGAACCGGTCGCGATCACGCGCCCGCCCACCAGCACCGAGACGCGGTCCGCGAGCTTGAACACCGCGTCCATGTCGTGCTCGACCAGCAGCAGGGTCAGGCGTTGCGCCTTCAGCGCCGAGAGCAGGTCGACCATGCGCGCGGATTCGTCCGGCCCCATGCCGGCCATCGGTTCGTCGAGGAGCAGCAGTCGCGGTCGGGCGGCGAGCGCCAACGCAAGTTCCAGTTGCCGCTGCTCGCCGTGGGTCAGGCTGCCCGCGACCCGGTCGGCCATGGCGGCCAAGCCCACCAGCGTGAGCATCGCCTCGGCATCGGCGTACGCCGCCTCGTCCGCATGCGCGGATCGCCACCACGACGGCGCCGACGGCCGCCGCGCAAGTACCGCCAGCACCACGTTGTCCAGCACCGTGAAGCGCTTGTAGATGCTCGTGATCTGGAAGGAACGCACCAGGCCCTCGCGCACGCGTCGGGGCATGGGCAGCGCGGTCACGTCCTCGCCGTCGAAGAAGATGCCGCCGCCGTCGGGCGCCAGCGCGCCGGAGACCTGGTGGATCAACGTCGTCTTGCCGGCGCCGTTCGGGCCGATCAGCGCGTGGGTCTCGCCGGCGCGGACATCGAAGCTCGCCTCGTCGGTCGCAGTCAGCGCGCCGAAGCGCTTCACAAGCCGGTGGACCTGGAGCAGTGAGAGCGCGGGCAGCGCGGAAGGCAAGCCCGTTGGTGCAGTCGCGCCGTCACGCATGTGCGGCTCCCTTCGACTTCGCCGTCGACGCTGGCGCGGCCGTCCTCGCGCCGAAGCGATCGAAGAGCCCCGTCAATCCACGCGGCGCGAACAGCACCACGACGAGCAGGATCGCGCCGAGCGCAAACTGCCAGTGGATGGTCACGCCCGAAAGCAGTTCCTCCAGCAGCAGGAACACCGCCGCGCCGAGCGGTCCGCCCCACAGCGCGCCGGCGCCGCCCAGGATCACCATCACCATCAGCTGTCCCGACTGCGACCAGTGCATCAGGTGCGGCGAGACCAGGCCGTTGAGATTGGCCAGCAGCGCGCCGGCCAGCCCCGCGATTGCCCCCGCGACGACGAAGGCCGTCCACTGCATCGCGAACACGCGGCCGCCGGTCGCGGCGACGCGCGTCTCGTTGTCGCGCGCGCCCTGCAGCAGCCAGCCCAGCGGCGAGTTGACCAGGCGCCGCAGCCCCGCGAAGACCAGCGCGAACAGCACCAGCGCGACCCAGAAGAAGGGCGCGTCGTCGGCGAGGTTCACCGGCAGCCCGTTCAACACCGACCGCGCCGCGACCGGCAGGCCGTCGTCGCCGCCGTAGGCCTTCAGCGAGACGGCCAGGTAATGGAACATCTGCGCGAAGGCCAGCGTGATCATGATGAAGTAGACGCCGCGCGTGCGCAGACTGATGGCGCCGATGACCGCCGCCGCGATGCCGGACACGGCCATCGCCGCCGGCCAGGCGATCCACGCCGACGTCACGCCCGCGTCCGCCAGCACGCCCACCGTGTACGCGCCGATCCCGACGAAGGCCGCGTGGCCGAAGCTCACCAGCCCGCCGAAGCCGAGGATCAGGTTCAGGCTCGCCGCCGCGATCGCGAAGATCAGCACCCGCGTCGCGACCACCGTGTAGAACTCCAGGCCCAGCGCCTGCAGCAGCGGCGGCAAGGCCGCCAGCGCGAGGAACACCGCCCAGACCCAGACACCGCCGGCGCGGTGGTGGAGCAGCGTGCGCCGGGGACGCAGGGACTCGGTCATCGGATCAGCCTCTCGCGGGGAACAGGCCGCGCGGTTTCCAGAACAGCACCGCCGCCATCAGCACGTAGATCAGGATGGCCGCGATCGACGGGCCCAGCGTGGAGGCGACCTCCGGCGAGGCGATCTGCCGCAGCGCCGCCGGCAGCAGCGTGCGCGAACCGGTGTCCACCAGCCCCACCAGCAGCGCGCCGACCAGCGCGCCGCGGATCGAGCCGATGCCGCCGATGACGATCACGACGAAGGCCAGGATCAGGATGCTTTCGCCCATGCCGACCTGCACCGCCAGCAGCGGTCCCAACAGCGATCCGGCCAGCGCGCACAACGCCGCGCCGATGCCGAAGACCGCCGTGAACAGCCGGTCTGCGGGCACGCCCATCGCCGTGGTCATCGCGCGGTTGGACGCGCCGGCGCGCACCCACATGCCCCAGCGCGTGCGCGTCACCAGCAGGTAAAGCGCGACCGCCACCGCGAGTCCCACGCCGATGATCAGCAGCCGGTAGGCCGGGTACATCAGCCCGGGCAGCAGCTCGACCGGGCCCGACAGCGCGGCCGGCGTGTTGAGCATCAGCGGCTGCTCACCCCAGATCATGCGCACGCCTTCGTTGAGCATCAGGATCAGCGCGAAGGTCGCGAGCACCTGGCTCAGGTGGTCGCGCTGGTAGAGCCGGCGCAGCAGCGTCACTTCCAGCAGCATGCCGAACAACGCCGTGCCCGCGACCGCCGCGATCACCGCGACCAGGAACGAAGCGCCGGCCGCCATCGCCGCCGCGGCCAGGTAGGCCCCGACCATGTACAGCGAGCCATGCGCCAGGTTGATCAGGTCCATGATGCCGAAGACCAGCGTCAGGCCGGCCGCCAGCAGGAACAGCATCAGCCCGAACTGCAGACCGTTGAGGGCCTGCTCGGCGACGAGGATCAGGTCCATGGCGGAACGCTCCCGGAAGGCGGCATCGCGAGCGGCGGGGGTCGAGTCACGTCAGCGTCCCTGCGCCGTCACTTCATCTTGCACTGCGGCGCATACGCGTCCGCGTGCTGCTCGAAGATCTTGCCCAGCGTCCGGTTGGTCACGCGGCCCTGCGGGTCCTTGGTGATCACGCGCAGGTAGTAGTCCTGCACCGGGTACTGGTTGTGGTTGAAGCGGAAGGCGCCACGCACCGACTCGAACTTCGCCGCCTTGAGCGCCTTCAGCAGCGCGGGCTTGTCCTCGATCTCCCCCTTCACGTCACGCACCGCCGCACCGATGAGCAGCGCCGCGTCGTAGCCCTGGCTCGCGTACAGGGAGGGCAGCCGGCTGTAGGCCTTGACGAAGTCGGCGACGAAGCGCTTGTTGGCCGGGTTGTCCAGGTCGTGCGCCCAGTGCGAGCTGTTGAACATGCCCAGCATCGGCTCGCCGACGGCCTTGATCACGTCCTCGTCGGCCGAGAAGCCCGGTCCGAACAGCGTGACGTCCTTGGACAGGCCAGCGCCGACGAACTGCTTGATGAAGTTGATGCCCATGCCGCCGGGCAGGAAGATGTACATCGCATCGGGCCTGGCCGCGCGCGCCTGCGCCAGCTCCGCTGCGTAGTCGAGCTGGCCGAGCTTGGTGTAGATCTCGTCGGCGACCACGCCCTTGTAGTAACGCCGGAAGCCGGCCACCGCGTCCTTGCCCGCCGGGTAGTTGGGCGCGAGCACGACGACCTTCTTGAAGCCCTTGTCCATCACCGTCTTGCCGATGGCCTCGTGCAGGTTGTCGTTCTGCCAGGCGACGTTGAAGAAGTAGGGGTTGCACTGTTCGCCCGCGTACTGCGACGGGCCTGCATTGGCGCTGATGTAGGGCACCTGCGCGGCGAAGACGCCCGGGCCGACCGCCAGCATCACGTTGGAGAACACGATGCCGGTCATCACGTCGACCTTGTCGCGTTTGAGCAGCCGTTCGGCGGACTGCTTGGCGACCTCGGGGTTCTGCTGGTCGTCGGCGATCACCGTTTCCACCGGCAGGCCGCCGAGCTTGCCGCCGTTCTGCTGCACCGCGAGCGCGAAGCCGTCGCGGATGTCCACGCCGAGACCGGCGCCCGCGCCGGACAGCGTGCTCAGCATGCCGACCTTGAGCTTGTCCGCCGCCTGGGCGGCGGGAACGACCGCGGCCAGCGCGGTGCACGCGACAAGCGTCGTGAGCGCGGCACGGACGACCGTCTGGACGGGCAGGAACGCGGGGGACTTCGACGGCATCTTCATCGGCTTCTCCGGAGAGGAAAGGGGACGGTCGGGGGACGGTCGGTCGGAAGACTGCGATTACTGCTCACGCAGGCGGAAACGTTGCAGCTTGCCCGTTTCGGTGCGGGGCAGACTGGCGCGGAACTCTATCGCACGGGGGTACTTGTACGGCGCGATCGTGGCCTTGACGAAGTCCTGCATCGCCTTGATCAGCGCGGCTTCGCCGGCAGCACCGCCCGCTCCCGGAGCGGCCGTGGCGGCGCTGTCGCCGATGATGCCGGGCTTCAGCACGACGAAGGCCTTGACCACCTGGCCACGCTCCTCGTCGGGCACGCCCACCACCGCGCACTCGGCGACCGCCGGATGCGCGAGCAGCGCCGACTCCACCTCCGGGCCGGCGATGTTGTAGCCGCCGGAGATGATCATGTCGTCGGTGCGCGCCTGGTAGACGAAGTAGCCGTCGGCGTCGACGAGGTAGGCGTCGCCGGTGAGGTTCCAGCCGTGCTGCACGTACTTGCGCTGGCGCTCGTCCGCGAGGTAGCGGCAGCCGGTCGGGCCTTGCACCGCCAGCTTGCCGACGCTGCCCTGCGGCACCTCGTTGCCCTCGTCGTCGACGACGCGCGCGCGGTAGCCCGGCACCGGCTTGCCGGTCGCGCCGGGGCGCGCCGTCTCCTCGGTGTGCGACACGAAGATGTGGAGCATCTCGGTCGCGCCGATGCCGTCGATCATCTCCAGACCGGTCGTGTCCTTCCACAGCTGGCGCGTCGCGGCGGGCAGCGCCTCGCCGGCGCTCACGCACTTGCGCAGCGAGGACAGGTCGCACGCCTTGACGGCCTCCGTTCCGGGGCCGGGGCTCGACGACGTCGCTCTGGCGGCGATCGCCGCGGCCATCGCGCGGTAGGACGTCGGCGCGGTGAAGCAGACGGTGGCGCGGTGCTTCTCGATCGCCGGCAGCAGCGCGTCGGGCGAGGCCTTCTCCAGCAGCACCGCCGTCGCGCCGACGCTCAGCGGGAACAGCAGCAGGCCGCCGAGACCGAAGGTGAAGGCCAGCGGCGGGCTGCCGATGAAGACGTCGTCGGCTCGGGCGCGCAGGCAGTGCACCGGCCAGCAGCGGCAGATCGCGATCACGTCGCGGTGGAAGTGCATCGTGCCCTTGGGCTGCCCCGTCGTGCCGGAGGTGAACGCGATCAGCGAGCAGTCGTCGGAGGCGGTGTCGACGTTCTCGAAGCTGGCCGACTGGCGCTCGGCCAGCGCTTCCAGCCCGTCCGGCGCGTCGCTGCGGAACAGGCACACCCGCGCCAGCACGGGACACTGCGCGCGCGCGGCTTCCAGTTCGTCGGCCAGCGCCGCGTCGCACAGCGCATGCGAGACGCGCGCCTTGTCGATGACCTGGCCCAACTCCTTGGCCCGCAGCAGCGGCATCGTCGCCACCGCGATCGCGCCGGCCTTCATCACCGCGAACCAGCACGCCGCCATCTGCGGCGTGTTGGCGCCGCGCAGCAGCACGCGGTTGCCGGGCACCACACCGAGCTCGTTCACCAGCACATGGGCGATGCGGTTCGCCTGCGACTGCAGTTCCGCGTAGGTCCAACGGATATCGCCATCAGGGCCATCGGGGCCATCGGGGCCATCAGGGCCGTCCCGGCCGTCTCGGCCGTCTGCGCCTGCAACACCGGCGCCATTGCCGTTGCCGCCGCCGATCACGGCGGTCCGGCCGCCCTGCCCTTGCGCCACCCATCGATCCAGCAGGTCCCACGAACAATTCATCCGCTCCGGAAACTGCAGCTCCGGCAGATCGAAGACCAGCGCCGGCCATTGATCCTGCGGCGGGAGGTTGTCGCGAGCGAAAGTGTCGAGGTGGGCGGTGCGGTGCATGGGCGCGTCCTTATCCGTTCTTCAACAGGTCTCGGCCGATGATCAACTGCTGGACCTCGCTGGCCCCTTCGTAGATGCGCAGTGCGCGGATCTCGCGGTACAGGGACTCGACGATCTCGCCGCGCCGCACGCCGCGGCCGCCGTGCAACTGCACCGCGGCATCGATGACGCGCTGCGCGCCCTCGGTGGCCATCAGCTTGGCCATCGCCGCCTCGCGCGTGATCGTGCGGCCCTGGTCGCGCTCCCACGCGGCGCGGTAGACCAGCAGCGCGCTGCTGTCGACCGTGCACGCCATGTCGGCGAGCTTGGCCTGCGTCAGCGGCAGGTCGGCCAGCGTGGCGCCGAACATCGCGCGCTCCTTCGCCTGGTTCAACCCTTCCTCCAACGCCCGCCGCGCGAAGCCCAGCGAGGCCGCGGCGACCGAGGTGCGGAACACGTCCAGCGTGCGCATCGCCACCTTGAAGCCTTCGCCCGGCGCGCCGACCATCGCGGTCTTCGGGACGCGGCAGCCAGTGAAGCGCAGCCGCGCCAGCGGATGCGGCGCGATCACGTCGATCCGCTCGGCGATCTCGAAGCCCGGCGTGCCGGCGTCGACGATGAACGCGCTGATGCCGCGCGAACCGGGCGCCTCGCCCGTGCGCGCGAAGACGACGTAGAAGTCGGCGATCCCCCCGTTGGAGATCCAGGTCTTCTCGCCGTCGATGACATAGTGGTCGCCGGCCTCGCGCGCCGCGCACTGCATGGCGGCGACGTCCGATCCGGCGTCCGGCTCGGAGAGCGCGAACGCCGCCAGCGCCTCGCCGCGCGCCACGCGCGGCAGGTAGGCCTCGCGCTGCGCGGGCGTGCCCATCAGCGAGATCGCGCCCGAACCGAGTCCCTGCATCGCGAACGCGAAGTCCGCCAGACCGTCGTACCGCGCCAGCGTCTCGCGCAGCAGGCAGATGGCGCGCGTGTCGATGGCTTCGCCCTCGCCCGCCACCGCGTGTTGCAGCCAGCCGCCCGCGCCGAGCGCCTTCACCAGCGCCTTGCAGGACGCGTCGACGTCGTCGTGATCGACCGCGCCGTGGGCCAGGTTGCGCCGGCACCAGCCGTCCAGCTCGCTGGCGAGCGCGCGATGCGGGTCCTCGAAGAAGGGCCAGTCCAGATGCTTCAGATGATTCATGGCCATCCTCAATCGCCCTTGAATTCGGGGCGCTGCTTCGCGACGAACGCGTGGTACGCGCGGTGGAAGTCCTGCGTCATCATGCAGATCGCCTGGGCCTGCGCTTCGGCCTCGATGGCCTCGTCGACGCCCATCGTCCACTCCTGGTGCAGCATCCGCTTGGTCATCGCATGCGCGAAGTTCGGACCGGCGGCGATCTCCGCGGCCCAGGCCACGGCCTGAGACGCCAGCACGTCCGGCTCGGCGATGCGGTTGAAGAAGCCCCACTGGAGTGCCTCTTCGCCGCCCAGGCTGCGGCCGGTGTAGAGCAGGTCCGACGCGCGCCCCTGCCCGACGATGCGCGGCAGCAGCGCGCAGGCGCCCATGTCGCAGCCGGCCAGGCCGACGCGGGTGAACAGGAAGGCCGTCTTGCTGCGCGCCGTGCCGACGCGCAGGTCCGAGGCCATCGCCATGATGGCGCCGGCGCCGGCGCAGACGCCGTCGATCGCGGCGACCACCGGCTGCGGGCAGGCGCGCATCGCCTTGACCAGGTCGCCGGTCATGCGCGTGAACGCCAGCAGGTCCGGCATCGCCATCTTCGTCAGCGGACCGATGATCTCGTGCACGTCGCCGCCGGAGCAGAAGTTGCCGCCCGCGCCCTGCACGACGATCGCATTCACCTCATCCACGTAGGCCAGCGTGCGGAACAGGTCGCGCAGCTCGGCGTAGGACTCGAAGGTCAGCGGATTCTTGCGCTCGGGGCGGTTCAGCGTGATGACGCCGACAGCGCCTTCCTGGCGCCAGGCGAAATGCTTGGGCTCGAAGCCCTTCAGGCTGCGCGTGTTGCCGCTGATGAGATGGCTGTCCATCGATGAATGCTCCTGGGTTCGCTCCCGGCGATCATTCGCCGCGAGCAGTCGGTCGCTGGTGACGATCATTCGTCGGCGACGGTCAGTGGGGGGGCGACGATCATTTACGGGCGGCGTCGAGTTGCGCGAGGTGGCCCTTCAGCCCCGCGAGCAGCTCGTACACCTGGGTTTTCTGTTCGGGCGTCCAGCCGGCCAGCAGCTCGACGATCCAGCCCTCGTGCGTCGCCGCCATGCGCTTGAACTGGCGCCGGCCAGCCGGCGTCAGCCGCACCGTGACGCTGCGCCGGTCCGACGGATGCGGCTCGCGCACCACGTGGCCCTCGGCTTCGAGCTGGTCGGTGATGCCGGTGACGTTGCCGCCGGTCACCATCAGCCGCTGCGACAGCTCGCGCATCGTCAGGCCGTCAGGGCTGCGCTCCAGCTGCGCGAGCAGATCGAAACGCGGCAACGTCGTGCCGAAGTCGTTGCGCAGCCGCTGGCGGATCTGGTCCTCGATGCGCGTCGTGCAGGCCAGCAGGCGCAGCCAGACGCGCAGCGCCTGGTGGTCGCCGTCGTGCATCCGCGATTCGAGGTCCGGCGCGACCTCCGCGCCCGCCTCGTCGGCGGCATCCCGCGGCGCTCCCCTGGCGGCGGCGCGCGCGGCACCGTTGGTGGCATCTCGTGCGGCATCGCGCATCACATCACCTCCCCGCCGGCGACCGCGATCGCCTGCCCCGTGATGGAGCCGCTGTCGCGACGCGCCAGCCAGGCCACCGAGGCGGCGACTTCCGCCGGGTCGACCAGCCGTCCCTGGGGATTGACCGAGGCGAGCTCGGCGCGCGCCTCGTCCGGCGTGCGGCCGGTCTTGGCGACGATGGTGTCGATCGCGCCGGCGACGATGTCGGTCTCGGTGTAGCCCGGGCAGACGGCATTGACGGTCACGCCCTTGCGCGCCGTCTCCAGCGCCAGCGCGCGGGTGAGGCCGAGCACGCCGTGCTTGGCCGCGCAGTAGGCCGCGACGTAGGCATAGCCCTTCAGCGCGGCGGTGCTCGCGACATTGACGATGCGGCCGAAGCGACGTTCGGTCATCGCGGGCAGGACCTCGCGACTGCACAGGAAACTGCCGGTGAGATTGACGTTGAGCAGGCGCTGCCAGGTGTCCAGCGACGTCTTCGCGAGCGGCGCCGTCTCGACCTGCCCGGCGTTGTTGACCAGCAGGTCGATGGGCCCGGCCGCGGCCACCGCCGCGGCGAAGGCCTGCCGCACGCTGGCTTCGTCGCCGACGTCGCAGACCTGCAGCTCGACCGACGGTCCGCCGTCGACGTTCAGCCGGTCGCGTTGTTCCTCCAGCTTCTCGATGCGCCGGCCCATCAGCGTGACGCGCGCGCCGTCGGCGATCAGCGCCTGCGCGATCGCCGCGCCGATGCCGGAGCCGCCGCCGGTGATGACGGCATGCAATCCTTCGAGCGGATAGCGGTTGCTCATGACCTGTCCTTGCCGGTGTGTCCTGTCCTGCCGATGTGTGCGCTCGTCATGGCCGCCGCCTCAGACGCCGAGCGCCCGGTTGGCCTGTTCCTGCGCGGCGGCCCCGCCGCCCGTGGCGCGCTGGCGTTCGAACTCGCGCTCCATCTGGCCCTTGCCGGACAGGTACTGGACCGGCCAGTCCAGCCCCGGACCCGAGAGGTAACCGATCCTCGCGGCCTCGGTCAGCGTCCATGCCGGATTGGCCAGATGCGGTCGGGCGATCGCGCACAGGTCCGCGCGGCCGGCCGCGATGATGCTATTGACATGGTCCGCCTCCGAGATCGCACCCACCGCGATCGTCGCGATGCCCGCGCGGTTGCGCACGCTCTCGCTGAACGGCGTCTGCCACATGCGGCCGTAGGTGGGCCGTTCCTGCTTGCTGACCTGGCCCGAGGAGACGTCGATCAGATCGGCGCCTGCGGCCTTGAAGGCCTCGGCCATGGCGACTGCATCCTCGGTCGTCGTGCCGCCGGGCACCCAGTCGTTCGCGGAGATGCGCACCGACATCGGCCGGTCCTGCGGCCACACGGCGCGCATCGCCGCGAAGACTTCGAGCGGGTAGCGCAGGCGGTTCTCCAGAGAACCGCCGAATTCATCACTGCGTCGGTTCGTCACGGGCGACAGGAAGCTCGACAGCAGGTAGCCGTGCGCGCAGTGCAGCTCCAGCCAGTCGAAGCCGGCCTCCGCGGCGCGCCGTGTCGCCGCGACGAAGTCCGCCTTCACGCGGTCCATGTCCGCACGGGTCATCTCACGCGACCATTGGCTGACACCGTCCAGGTACTGCTGCGGCGACGCGGAGATCAACGGCCAGTTGCCCTCGTCCAGCGGCTGGTCGATGCCGTCCCAGGCCACGCGCGTCGAGCCCTTCGCGCCGGCGTGGCCGAGCTGGATCGCGATCTTCGCCGTGGAACTGCGATGCACGTGATCGACGATGCGCTTCCAGCCGTCGCGATGTGCGTCGTTCCACAGGCCCGGGCATCCCGGCGTGATGCGCGCATCCGGCGAGACGCAGGTCATCTCGACGAACACCAGGCCCGCGCCGCCCATCGCCCGCGCGCCGAGGTGGGCCAGGTGGTAATCGGCAGGCTGGCCGTCTTCGCAGGAGTACTGCGCCATCGGCGACACGACGACGCGGTTCTTCAGCCTCACGCCGCGCAGCGTGAACGGCGTGAACATCGGCGGCGCGGCGCGGTCCAGGCCCGCGCGCTGCGAAAGCCATGATTCGTACTCGCCGACATAGCGCGCGTCGCGCAGCCGCAGGTTCTCGTGCGAGATGCGCTGCGAGCGCGTCAGCAGCGAATACGCGAACTGCTCCGGCGCGAGTCGCGCGTGGCGCTCGACGTTCTCGAACCACTCGGTCGAGTTGCGCGCCGCGTTCTGGATGCGCAGCACGTCGATCGAACGTGTGGCTTCGTAGGCCTCCAGCGCGGCGGGCAGGCCGTCGACGCCGCCGCCGTGACGCCCGATGTCGCGCGCCAGCGCGATCGCATCCTCCAACGCAAGCTTGGTGCCCGAGCCGATCGAGAAATGCGCCGTGTGCGCCGCGTCGCCCATCAGCACCACTGGCGCGCGGCCGTTGTGATGCACCCAGCGCTTGCAGACCACGCGCGGGAAACGGATCCACTGCGCCGAACCGCGCAGGTGCGCCGCGTTCGAGATCAGCGGATGGCCGTCGAGCACCTTGGCGAAGAGCTTCTCGCAGAAGGCGATGCCCGCTTCCTTGCTCATGTCTTCGAGGCCGGCGGCTTTCCAGACCTGCTCCGGCGTCTCGACGATGAAGGTCGAATGCGTGTCGTCGTAGCGGTAGGCGTGCGCCTGGAACCAGCCCCATTCGGTCTTCTGGAAATCGAAGGTGAAGGCGTCGAAGAGCTTGGTCGTTCCCAGCCAGACGAAGCGGCAGTTGCGCAGGTCGACGTCGGGTTGGTAGGTCGCGGCGTACTTCTGGCGCAGGCGGCTGTTGAGGCCGTCGGCGGCGATGATGAGGTCGGCGTCGATGTCGGCGTCGTCGCCGACGTCGGTCTCGTAGCGCAGCACGACGCCCAGCGCCTCGCAGCGCTCGCGCAGGATGTCCAGCAGCTTGCGCCGGCCGATGCCGCAGAAGCCGTGCCCGCCGGACACCATCGTCCGGCCGTCGATGTGTACGGCGATGTCGTCCCAGTGGTTGAAGGACTGCAGGATCTGCTCGGCCGTCTTCGGATCGGCCTCGCGCAGCGCGGCCAGCGTCTGGTCCGAGAACACCACGCCCCAGCCGAAGGTGTCGCCGGCGCGGTTGCGCTCCAGCACCGTGACCTCGTGCGCCGGGTCCTGCCGCTTCATCAGCAGCGCGAAGTACAGGCCGGCGGGACCGCCGCCGATGCAGGTGATACGCATGGTGGGAAGCCCGGCGAGCGTCGGGCGAGGACTGCTTGACGGGATCACTTTAGGCCTGGATAGTTGAGGTGTCAACGATCTGGGCGACCGGCCTTTCCCGAGATAACCCTGAGCCCGTCGACGTCGCCGCCCGGGCGGCTTGCGCAAAGCACCCGGCCTTGTTGGAATTAACCGACACCACGGTCCGGGACCGCGCGCTAAGGTGCGCGCCGTCGTGCCGAAGGCCCGGCAGGAGCAGCAGATGAAGTCAACCCGCCCATCTTCCCAGCCATCTTCCCAACGGTCGTCCCAACGATCGCTGTGGGACATCTCGCCCGTGGTGGCGCCCGACGCGCCGATCTTTCCCGGCGACGAGCCCTACACGTTGAAGTGGACCGCGCGGCTGTCGCCGGAGTGCCCGGTGAACCTGAGCGCGATCACGATGTCGCCGCACGTGGGCGCGCATGCCGATGCGCCGCTGCACTACGCCGACGGCGTCGCGAGCGCCGCGGAGGTCGCACTCGATCCCTACCTCGGGCCATGCCGCGTGATCCATGCGATCGGCTGCGAACCGCTGATCCGCATCGAGCATCTGGCGCACGCCGCGCAGGACCTGCCGGCGCGCGTGCTGGTGCGCTGCAACGAGCGCGCCGACACCGTCTGGAATCCCGAGTTCAGCGCCTACGCGCCGGAGACCGTCGAGTGGCTGGCCGCACGCGGCGTGAAGCTGATCGGACTCGACACGCCGAGCGTCGATCCCGCGACCAGCAAGACGCTGGACAGCCACCAGCGGCTGCTGAGGCTGGATCTGCGCGTGCTGGAGAACCTCGTGCTCGACGAGGTGCCCGAGGGCGACTACGAACTGATCGCACTGCCGCTCAAGCTCGCCGGCGCGTGCGCGTCGCCGGTGCGCGCGGTGCTGCGTTCCCTTTGAACGCGTTTGATCGCGTTTGATCTCGTTTGATCTGGTTTGATCGCGCCGGGCGCACTCGCCCTCTCCCGACTGTCCGTTCTTCCCTTCTTTCATCGCACTTGCCTGGAACGCCGATGACCACACGACAAGACTGCCTGGCCCTGGACGCCGCCGATCCGCTGGCGACGCTGAAGGACCAGTTCTCCGTGCCCGCGGGCACGCTCTACCTGGACGGCAATTCGCTCGGCGCGATGCCCAAGGCGACCGCCGCGCGCGTGCAGCAGGTGATCGCCGAGGAGTGGGGACGCGACCTGATCAAGAGCTGGAACACGGCCGGCTGGATGGATCTGCCCTCGCGCATCGGCGACAAGATCGGCCGGCTCATCGGGGCGAAGCCCGGCGAGACCATCGTCGCGGACTCGACCTCGCTCAACCTCTACAAGGTGCTGAGCGCGGCGCTGCGCATCGTGCAGGCGGGCGAGGCCGACGCGGGCGGCAAGCGCCGCACGGTCGTCGTCTCGGAGCGCAGCAACTTTCCGACCGACCTCTACATCGCGGAAAGCCTCGCCGGGCAGTTCGGCATGACGCTCCACCTCGTCGACCACGTCGATGAGATCCCGGGGCTGCTGAACGACAGCCTCGCCGTGCTGATGCTGACCGAGGTCAACTACCGCACCGGCCGCAAGCACGACATGAAGGCGGTGACCGCCGCGGCCCATGCGGCTGGCGCGCTGACGGTGTGGGACCTCGCGCACTCCGCGGGCGCCGTCCCGGTGGACCTGAACGCCGCGGACGCGGACTTCGCCATCGGCTGCGGCTACAAATACCTCAACGGCGGCCCGGGCGCGCCGGCCTTCGTGTGGGCGC
This sequence comes from uncultured Roseateles sp., assembly GCA_946886855.1. The sequence continues at coordinate 38,468 of CAMPJJ010000018.1, forward strand.
ATCCGCGCCACGCGGATCGCTTCTGGCAGCCGTTGTCGGGCTGGCTGGGCCACGCGTCGCCGTTCCAGTTCACGTCGAACTACACGCCGGCGCCGGGCATCAAGCGCTACATCTGCGGCACGCCGGCGATCCTGTCGACGGCGGCGCTGGAGTGCGGCGTCGACACGCTGCTCGCGGCCGAGCCCTTCGGCGGCATGGCGGCGCTGCGCGAGAAATCGATCGCCCTGACCGAGCTGTTCGCGCGCCTGGCCGAGCAGCGCTGCGGCGACCAGGGCATCTATGTCGTCTCGCCTCGCGATGCCGCGCAGCGCGGCAGCCAGGTCTGCCTGGCGCTGAAGGCGCCGCTGCACGAGACGGCCGGCTACGCGGTCGTGCAGGCGCTGATCGAGCGCGGGGTGATCGGCGACTTCCGCGCGGGGGATCCGGCGCGGCTCGACGACGTGCCGAACATCCTGCGCTTCGGCTTCACGCCGCTGTACATCGGCTTCGCCGACGCGTGGGACGCGGTCGAGCACCTGCATCAGGTGCTGGCCACCGAGGAGTGGCGCGAGGCGCGCTTCAGCAAGAAGGCGGCAGTGACATGAGTTGCCCGATGGGACATGGGTCCGGCGCACCGGACGTCAGGGCCGCTGAAGGAATGGGGCAAGGCACCGGGCACGGCGGCGGACAAGGCGGCGGACAAGGCGGCGAAGCCATCGTCCGCGAGGAAGGCGCGCAGCTCGACTTCTCCAAGGACATGAGCTACGGCGACTACCTGCGCCTGGACCAGGTGCTGAGCGCCCAGCATCCGCTCTCGCCCGACCACAACGAGATGCTCTTCATCATCCAGCACCAGACCTCGGAGCTGTGGATGAAGCTGATGCTGCACGAGCTGCACGGCGCAGTGACGCACGTGGCCTCGGACCAGTTGCCCGAGGCCTTCAAGATGCTGGCGCGGGTGTCGCGCATCATGGAGCAGCTCGTCCACGCCTGGGACGTGCTCAGCACGATGACGCCGCCGGAGTACTCGGCCATCCGGCCCTATCTCTCCAACAGCAGCGGCTTCCAGAGCGCGCAGTACCGCCGCATCGAGTTCATGCTCGGCAACAAGAACGCCGCGATGCTCAAGCCGCACGCGCATCGCGCCGACCTGCTGGCCGAGGTGCAGGCGGCCTATGAAGCGCCTTCGCTGTACGACGAGGTCCTGCGGCTGCTGAAGCGCCGCGGCATCGACGTGCCCGCCGCCGCGCTCGATCGGGACTGGACGCAGCCACGGTCCGCCGACGACGGTGTCAAGGCCGCCTGGCTGGAGGTCTACCGCGATCCGAAGGCGCATTGGGACCTGTACCAGATGGGCGAGGAACTCGTGGACCTCGAAGACGCGTTCCGGCTCTGGCGGTTCCGCCACGTCACCACCGTGGAACGCGTGATCGGCTTCAAGCGCGGGACCGGCGGCACGGGAGGCGTCAGCTATCTGCGCAAGATGCTGGACGTCGTGCTGTTCCCGGAGTTGTGGGCGCTGCGGACAGAGCTGTGAGCGATCGCAGGGCAACCAGGCCCCCTTGACTCCATCTCCCTCCTTTGTCGGCCGCCCCGGCCGACAAATTCCCTCCCTAAGTTCCGTCAAGGGGGCCTGGTCGCCCCGCTCCGGCACGAGCTCGCACGCTCGTTGGAGGGGGGTGGACGTCACTCCTACAATTCGACGACTCGATGTGGGTGGCCTATCCGGTCACCCACGGTCCGCTCGCCAACCCGCCGAGGCCCGCCATGGATACCCGCCTTTCCCAGATCAAGCTGCGCATCTCCCGACTGCGCGACGCGCTGCGCAACGCCGGCGCCCACGCTATCCTGGTCCCCTCGGCCGATCCGCATCTCTCCGAATACCTGCCGCGACGCTGGCAGGCCCGCGAAGTCTTCTCCGGCTTCACCGGCTCCATGGGCACCCTCGTCGTCACGCTGGACGACGCCCAGCTCTTCGCCGACAGCCGCTACTGGACCTCCGCCGAACGCGAACTCGCCGACAGCGGCATCACCCTCTTCAAGATCCCCACCGGCGCCTCCAGCCAACACATCACCTGGATCGCGGACACGCTGCAGCGCGGCCAGACCCTGGTCGTGGACGGCCAGGTGCTCGGCCTGGCGGTCGCGCAACAACTGCGCGCGGCGCTCGGCGCCAAAGGCGTGCTGATCAACACCGGGCTCGACCTGATCGACCAGGCCTGGGACGACCGTCCCGGTCTGCCCGACGCGCCCATCTACGAACACGCCTCGCCGCAGGCCACCGTCAGCCGCACCGACAAGCTCCAGCAAGTCCGCGAGGGCATGACCAGACACGGCGCCTCGCATCACCTGATCTCCAGCGTCGACGACATCGCCTGGCTGCTCAACCTGCGCGGCTCGGACGTGACCTACAACCCGGTGTTCCTCGCGCACGCGCTGCTCGACCAGGCGGGTGCGACGCTGTTCGTGCAGCCCGGCAAGATCGACGCGGCGCTCGAGCAGCGCCTCGCCGCCGACGGCGTGCGCCTCGCGCCGTATGCCGACACCCGCGCGACGCTGGGCGCCCTGCCCGCAGACGCCAAGGTCCTGATCGATCCCCGTCGCGTCACGCTGGGCCTGCGCGAGGCCCTGCCGGCCTCCGCGGCCGTCGTGGAAGCCATCAATCCGAGCACGCTGCTGAAGAGCCGCAAGAACGCCGCCGAAGCGCAGTTCATCCGCCAGGCGATGGAACAGGACGGCGCCGCGATGTGCGCGTTCTATGCGTGGTTCGAAGCGGCCCTGGCGCGCGGCGAGGCGATCTCCGAACTCACCATCGACGAGCGCCTGACCGCCGAGCGCGCCAAGCGGCCCGGCTTCGTCGGCCTGTCGTTCTCGACCATCGCCGGCTTCAACGCCAACGGCGCAATGCCGCACTACCGCGCCGTGCCGGAATCCTTCTCGCAGATCGAGGGCGACGGCCTGCTGCTGATCGACTCCGGCGGCCAGTACGTCGGCGGCACGACCGACATCACCCGCGTCTGGCCGATCGGCACCATCACCGAGGCCCACCAGCGCGACTACACGCTGGTGCTCAAGGGCACGATCGCGCTGTCGCGCGCCGCGTTCCCGCGCGGCACGCTGAGCCCGATGCTCGACGCCATCGCCCGCGCCCCGCTGTGGGCCCACGGCCTGGACTACGGACACGGCACCGGCCACGGCGTCGGCTACTTCATGAACGTGCATGAGGGCCCGCAGAGCATCTCGAAGGCCGTGCCCGACGCGAACATGGCCATGGAGCCCGGCATGATCACGTCGATCGAGCCCGGCCTGTACCGCCCCGGCCAATGGGGGGTGCGGATCGAGAACCTGGTGTTGAACGTCGGCTTCGAGACCCCCGAAAAGGGGCAGTTCGGCGAGATGCTGGCGTTCGAGACCCTGACGCTGTGCCCCATCGACACGCGCTGCATCGCGGTGGCCCTGCTGTCGGAGGACGAACTTGCGTGGCTGAACGCGTATCACGCCGAGGTGCGCCGGCGTCTGACGCCGCTGGTCGACGGCGAGGCCCTCGCCTGGCTGAACACCCGCACCGAGGCGCTGCAGCGCTGAGGGTCAGACCGTCCCTTGCGACGGACAGCGGAAAAGCGCGGCTGAGCCGCGCTTTTTTACGTCCGGCTTCACTGGAAGCGCCGCGGGCCGCCACCTAGACTTGTTGCAGCTTGTCGACGAGGAGCAGAGACCATGGACACCCGACTCTCTCAAGCGTGGAACGGCTGGCGCGCCTCCGCGCGACACAAGGCCTCGACCCCCGATGAACCCGAGCTGCACCGCTTCTCCGACGGCGCCATGCACACCGCGCTGATGGCCGCGGTCATCGCGGTCGCCGTGATGGCCGTCGTGCAGATGGTCAACGTCGCCGCCCCGATGTGGCAGCTGGAACCGGTGGTCGTGCAGGGCAAGGCCCAGCAGGTGCCGCTGCCCGCGGCGCCTCAACCGCTGGCACCGGCGCAACCGGGCCGCTGAGCCCCCAGGGACCGAGGAAGGTCACGCGCCGGTCCTCGCCCGCGGGTCGCCTCACATCTGCCGGAACAGGTGCAGGTAGCTGCGGCTGACCGGCAGCACCTCGGGCCGGGCCTTCAGGTGGAGGTCCGCCGTTTCGTTCGGGCCCCGCGTGACGTGGCTGATCGCGTGCAGATTGACCACCACCGAGCGGTGGACCTGCACGAATCGCTGCGCGTCCAGCCGCTCGATCAGTTCGCGGATCGGCGTGCGGATGAGCGCCTCGCCCTCGGCGGTGACGACCAGCGTGTACTTCTCGTCCGAGCGCAGGAACAGGATGTCGTCGACCGGGATCAGTTTCAAGGTCGATCCCACGGACGCGCGGATCCACTGCAGAGGCCCTGTGTCGGTCGCCAGGCCGGCGGCCGCCGACGCGGGCGCGCCCGGTTGCCGCGCGATGCGGCGGGCGAGTTCGTCGATGACGGCCTCCAGCGCCGCCTGGCTGCCCTCCCCGCGCGTGCGCCGGGGCGGCTCGGCCAGACGCTCCTTCAGCCGGCCGACCGTGTCGGCGAGGCGGGCCTCGTCGACGGGTTTGACCAGGTAGTCGATCGCGCCGCGTTCGAAGGCCTGCAACGCGTATTCCTCGAACGCGGTGACGAACACGACGTGGGCCTGGCGCGCGATCTGCCGGGCCGCCTCCATCCCGTTCAGGCCCGGCATGTGGACGTCGAGGAAGGCGATGTCGGGTCGGTGGACCTCGAACATCTCCACCGCCTCGCGCCCGTTGCGCGCCTGCGCGACGACACGCAGTTCCGGCCACAGCAGGCCGAGACTGCGCTGCAGGCTGTCGCGCAGCAGCGGCTCGTCGTCCGCGATCAGGGCGGTCGGCGCGGCACTGTCGAACTGGGCGGGGCGGTCGGAAACGCTCATGTCATTGCGGCGTGAAGCGCAGCTCGGCACACAGGCCGTGCGGCAGATTTTCGGTCAGCCCCAGCGAAGCGCCCGGGCCGTAGAACAGCGTGAGCCGCTCCCTCAGGTTGCGCAGCCCGGTGCCGCTGCCCATGCTCTGCGTCATGCCGACGCCGGTGTCGCTGACCCACAGTCGCACCTGGCCGTCGTGCAGCACACCGCCGACCTCGATGCGCCCGCCTTCCTCGCTGGGATCGATGCCGTGGCGCACGGCGTTCTCGACCAGCGTCAGCAAGGCCATTGGCGGAAAGCGCAGGCCGCCCAGTTCCGGCGGCAGGTCGACGACGACATCGAGCCGGTCCGGCATGCGCAGGTGCATCAGCTCGAGGTAGGCGCGGACCAGCGCGACCTCGTCGGACAGCGTCGTGGCGTCGCCCTGCAGCCGCGGCATCGCCGCGCGCAGGTAGGCGATCAGGCTGCGCAGCACCGGCGCAGCCTGCGGCGAGCCGGTCTCCACCAGCGCGCGCACATTGGCCAGCGTGTTGAACAGGAAATGCGGTTCGACCTGCGCCTGCAGCAGCCTCAACCGCGCGTCCAGGGCCTGACGTTCCAGTTCGCTGCGTTCCAGCTCGAAGCTGAGCGCCTGGCTGCGGGCTTCGGCATCGCGCTGGCGGTAGAGCGCGCCCATCGCCAGCAGCGGTCCGACGACCAGACCGGATCCTGCGATCCAGAGGAAGCCGAGCATCCGGGATTCGGACTCGACGAAGCTGGAGAAGTCCCCGCCGACGGCGACCATGTAGACGGCCAGCGTGGCCAGCGGCACCGCCGCGGCGACCACGACGACCTGGAACAGCCAGCGCGCCCACCAGCGCGGCAGACGACGTGGCCATTGACCGGCCGCCGAGAAGGCGAGCAAGGCCAGCATGCCCACGAACATGGTCCGGCCGAGCAGGACCGGGAACGGGGTGATGAAGATCGGCTGCAGCGCCAGCGCGAAGACGGTGGCCAGCGCCAGCGCCAGCAGGACCCGCTGCGGCGTCAGGTAGGAGACGAAACCGTGCCAGGCCGGATGCGGAGGCTCGGAAGGGCTGACGGGGAGGACCGGGGTCGACATGCCCGCACGATAACGGGGCCGTCGCGGCGATCCAAGCGCGGACGGGCGCTCACGCGACGAAGCACGGGATGAGCCGCTTGAGCCACGGAGACCGGGGCAGCGGACGGGCCGGAAGTCAGCGCGGTGGTCAGGGCGGTCTCCGCCCCCACCCGCGGCAGCGTGGCGAGGAAGTCCTCGAACAGGTCTTCATGGAAGCGGTCGTCGCCGAACGGGTCGGCATCGACAAGCTGGTCGAACAGCGCGGTCCGGGTCATGCCGCCTCCGTCAGGCGTACATGCCGATCCGGCACATCACCGCTTCCTTGCCGGCATTGATGGCGAAACGCAAGGCCTCCGCCGGCGTCGCCCAGCCATAGCCGCCGGCCAGGTTCTCGTCGCGGAAGGCTTCGCGCTTGTTCATCGCCTCGCACAGCCCCGTCCGCACCACGACAACCGCCGCCACGTAGCCGAACTGGCGGGGGCGCTCGATCGCGCCGGCGTAGATGCGGTAGTCCCCGGTCTCGATTTCGGCGAAGTGCATGGCTGACTCCTTCAACGACAGGCAGCTCATGGCGAGCCGCGATGGAGTCCACTTTGCGCGCCGGATCGCGCCTTGCATACCCGACTGAGGAGGGCCCTCGGAAGGGGGATGCCGTCCCGGATCCCCCCATCGGGCGATATCGGCGATATCAGGCGATATCGGGCGCCGCCGGTCGGCGGGTCCGGCGCGACGGCGTCAGAACTGGTTGTTGGCGATCGAGGTGTACTCGCGCAACTCCGCATCGACGACGCGCTTGGGCGGCACGTCCGCCGGGCGCTGGCCCAGGGTGGGATGCAGGATGTCGTAGGAGCGACGCTCCGACGGCGAAATGACGCCGTTCTGGTCCGAATCGGCCTCGGCATAGACCAGGTTGGGTACCAGGCTGATGGGTTCGGGGAACTTGTCGTCCCGGGAGACCACGGCGGCCCGGGCGTTCGACGGCTGGAAGGAGGTGCTCTGAGCCGTCACGGTGGTGGGAGCGGCAGCCGCTGGAGCGGGCGCCGGGGCCGGGGCCGGAGCCGGAGCCGGAGATTTAGCCTGGGCCTGGGGCTGGGCCGGCGACGTCTGCACCGTCGAGGCGGCGGCCGGACGTGCCTGCGCCTGACTGTCGGAGGCTGCCAGGCTCGCCGCTTGCGGCGACAGGCTCACCACGGCGGAGGCCTCGACCGGCGAAGCCGTCGACGGGTCGTTGACGCCGGCCTCGCGCACGCGCGCCGACTGCCCGGTGCTTGCACCAGGGCCGTTCAGTGTCGTTGTGTTGTTGGAAACAGGAATCATGGCGAGCCTCCCGCGAGGTGTCCGCACATTTCGGCCAGCGGATGCCGGGACCGGGACACATCCCGGGCCATCGCCCTTCCAGGGCATGTTCGGTTTATCGGCGGGCGATCTCCGGACTTTAGCCCTCGACCCGCAGCTTTCGCTTGTTCTTGATAGGGATAAACCCCTAAACCCGAGCCCGAAGGCGCTTCGAACCCTCAAGTCCACTCGCCGGAAACCCCTGTCGCCATCGGTTAAATTGCACCGCATGGGTCTCCGCTCCTTCGCCACTGCTCACATTCCAGGCCTGACCGGGCTGGCCGGCCCCAAGGCCACGCCGGACACGGCCGCCGAGGCGTCCTCGTTCGACGCGCTCGTGGACCGCCTGCACTATCTGCCCAAGGCCGACGTCAAGCGCATCCGCGAGGCCTACAAGTTCGCGGACGAGGCCCATCTGGGCCAGTTCCGCGCCAGCGGCGAACCCTACATCACCCATCCGATCGCGGTCGCCGGCCTGTGCGCCGACTGGCGCCTGGACGCGCAGGCCATCATGGCCGCGCTGATGCACGACGCGATGGAGGATTGCGGCGTCACCAAGACCGAACTGATCGAGCGCTTCGAGGCACCGACCGCCGAACTGGTCGACGGCCTGACCAAGCTGGACAAGCTGCAGTTCTCGACCCGCGAGGAATCGCAGGCGGAGAGCTTCCGCAAGATGCTGCTGGCGATGGCGCGGGACGTCCGCGTGATCCTGATCAAGCTGGCCGACCGCCTGCACAACATGCGCACGATGCAGCACATGGCGTTCGACAAGCGCCGCCGCATCGCCCGCGAGACGCTGGACATCTATGCGCCGATCGCCCACCGGCTCGGCCTCAACGAGATCTACCGCGAGCTGCAGGAACTCTCGTTCCAGTACATCCACCCGTGGCGCCACGGCGCCCTGGCCAAGGCCGTCACGAAGGCGCGCGGCCACCGACGCGACCTGGTGTCGCGCATCGAGCGCGACGTGCAGAAGGCCTTCTCCGAGGCGAACCTGCGCGTGGAGATCCAGGGCCGCGAGAAGACGCTCTTCAGCATCTACAAGAAGATGAGAGAGAAGCACCTGAGCTTCGCCCAGGTCAGCGACATCTTCGGCTTCCGCGTGATCGTGCAGGACCTGCCCCAGTGCTACTGGTCGCTGGGCGTGCTGCACCAGCTCTACAAGCCGCAGCCGGGCCGCTTCAAGGACTACGTCGCCATTCCCAAGCCCAACGGCTACCAGTCGCTGCACACGACGCTGGTGAGCCCGCTGGGCACGCCGGTGGAATTCCAGATGCGCACCGAGGCCATGCACATGGTCGCCGAGAAGGGCGTGGCCGCGCACTGGCTGTACAAGAGCAAGGGCGACGCCAAGGGCGCGCAGCAGCTGGGATCGCGCTGGCTGCAGTCGCTGCTGGACATCCAGGACGAGACCCGCGACGCGACCGAGTTCCTGGAGCACGTCAAGATCGACCTGTTTCCCGACGCGGTCTACGTGTTCACGCCGAAGTCCAAGATCATGGCGCTGCCCAAGGGCGCGACGCCGGTGGATTTCGCCTACGCGATCCACTCGGACGTGGGGGACCATTGCGTCGCCGCAAAGGTCAACGGCGAGCCGGTGCCGCTGCGCACCGAGCTGCGCAGCGGGGACGTGATCGAGGTGGTGACCGCCGCCGGCGCGCGGCCGAATCCGGCCTGGCTGAGCTTCGTGCGCACCGGGCGGGCGCGCTCCAAGATCCGGCACTTCCTGAAGAACCTGGAGCAGGAGGAGTCGCGCGAGCTCGGCCACAAGATGCTGGCGCAGGCCTTGCGCGCGGAAGGCCTGGCGCTGCCCAGTCTCCAGCCCGAGGACGAGACCGCCGCCGCGCTGTGGCAGGACCTGGCGCGCTGGGCGGGCAACCGGCATGTGGACGAGCTGCTCGTCGAGATCGGCCTGGGGCGCAAGATCGCCACGATCGTGGCGAAGAAGCTGGCGCGCACCCTGTCCGACCAGGGCCAGCGGCCCGACGCGGTGCTGCTGACGATGGGCCGTTTCGCCACCGACGACGCGCCGTCGCAGGGTCAGGTCTTGATCGACGGCAGCGAAGGCGCCTCCGTGCGACTGGCCACCTGCTGCCGGCCGATTCCCGGCGACGACATCAAGGGCTACCTGGGCCGCGGCGAGGGGCTGGTGGTGCACACGGCCGAATGCGCGGTCGGACGACGCCTGTTCCAGCGCGACAGCGAGCACTGGATCGCCGTCGGCTGGGGCGAGGAGCTGAGCCGCAGCTTCGAGGCGGAGGTCGGCGTGCTGATGCGCAACGGCAAGGGCGTGCTGGCGCAGATCGCGACCGCGGTCAGCAGCGCGGAGGCCGACATCACGCACATCGCGATGAGCGACGACTCGCAGCAGCGCGAGACCGCGGAAATGACGCTGCTGCTGGCGGTGCGCGACCGGCTGCACCTCGCCGATGCGCTGCGCACGCTCAAGCGCTCGAGCGCGGTGATGCGCGCCTGGCGCGTGAAGCCCTGAGAGAGCGCCTGGCCACGCGGACCGCTCTGGCCGCTCTGGCCGCTCTGGATTATTCGGACGACCCGGGCTTGGGGTAGCGGACCTCGACCACCTCGATCGGCTCCACGCCCACCGGCGTCACCAGCTGCAGCTCGTCGCCCTCGCGCGCCTTGAGCAGCGTGCGGGCGATCGGCGACACCCAGCTCACCTCGCCCGCCAGGCTGTCCGACTCGTCGATGCCCTTGATGGTGATGGTCCGTTCCTCGCCTTTGCCGTTGGCGTAGGTCACCGTCGCGCCGAAGAACACCTGGTCGCTGCCATGGTGCGCGCTCGGGTCCACGACCTCGGCGATGTCCAGCCGCTTCGTGAGGAAGCGCAGGCGGCGGTCGATCTCGCGCAGCCGCTTCTTGCCGTAGAGGTAGTCCCCGTTCTCCGAGCGGTCGCCGTTCTTCGCCGCCCAGGAAACGATCTCGACGATCTTGGGGCGCTCGACGTCCAGCAGCTGCATGAACTCGGCGCGCAGCCGGGCGTACCCCGCCGGCGTCATGTAGTTGCGCGAGCCCTGGGGCAATGCGGGCAGCGACGGGCCGTCATCCTCGTCGTCGCCCTCGGATTCCTTCGTGAATGCCTTGCTCATGCGGCTATTGTGTCGCGCGCCGGCGGCGTCCTCGCCCAGGCCGCCAGAGACCCGGCCGGCGACACGTTATGGTGTCGCGACCCCACACTCCCCGGAAGAGGCGGCATGAGCGACACCTTGGACAATGGCGTGGACAGCAGCGCGAACAGCGGCGCGAACAGCAGTGCGAACAGCGGCGCGAACAACAGCGCGGACAACGGCACGACCGGTCCCTTGAGCGGTTTGCGGATTGTCGAGTTCGCGGGCATCGGCCCGGCGCCGTTCGCGGGACTGGTGCTGGCCGATTTCGGCGCCGAGGTGACGGTCGTGGAGCGGCTTGGCGGTGAGACACGGCTCGGTGGCGGCGCGGCGCTGAACCGCGGCAAGACCGTCGTCCAGGCGGACCTTAAAACGCCCGCGGGACTGGCCGGGGTGCGCGAGCTCGTCGCGGGCGCCGACGCGCTGATCGAAGGCTTCCGCCCCGGCGTGATGGAACGGCTCGGGCTGGGCCCGGACACGCTGCTGGCCGCCCATCCCAGGCTGGTCTATGCGCGCCTCACCGGCTGGGGCCAGACCGGCCCGCTGGCGCAACGCGCCGGGCACGACATCAACTACGCCGCCTTGAGCGGCCTGATGCCCTTCGCCGCCCGCTCGGGCCAGGCACCGACGCTCCCGGCCACCTTGCTCGGCGACATCGGCGGCGGGGCGTTGACGATGCTCTTCGGACTGATGTGCGCGCTGTGGGAGTCGCGCCGCTCGGGCCGGGGTCAGGTCGTGGACGCGGCCATGGTCGACGGCGTCGGCTACATGGGGACGCTCATCCAGGCACTGCGGGCCGGCGGCCACTGGGACGACGATCCGTCGCGCAACCTCTTCCTGCACCGCTCGCATGTCTACGACTGCTTCGAATGCGCGGATGGACGATGGTTGTCGCTCGGTGCGATCGAGGCGCCGTTCCGGCAGGCACTCATGGCGCGCCTCGGCCTGCCGACGCCGCCCCTGCCGCCCTCGCAGGACGATCCCACGCAATGGCCGGCGTTGCGCGAGGCGGTCGCCGCGCGCATCCGGCAGGAATCGCTCGCGCACTGGGTGGCCATTTTCGAAGGGAGCGATGCCTGCGTGGCGCCGGTACTGACCGCCGCCGAGGCGCCCCTGCATCCGCACCAGCAAGCCCGCCGCAACTTCTTCATGCAGGAGGGACTCGCCTGGCCGATGCCGGCGCCGAAACTCTCTCGCACGCCGGCCAGGCCCGGATCGCCGGTCGCCGCGCCCCATCGCCAGCAGGAGTTATTCGATCCGGACGATATTCGCCCGGAATAATCCCGCGCCACCATTCAACACGGCGGGCAGAAGGAGCAAGCAAAATGGCGCACGGAAACTGAATACGAGCGCACCGGAAATGATTCGGGCAAAGAAAAAAGCCAGCGTCTTTCAACGCTGGCTTTCTATTTGGTGCGGCTGGCAGGATTCGAACCCACGACCCCTTGGTTCGTAGCCAAGTACTCTATCCAACTGAGCTACAGCCGCTCGACTTTTACTGATCAGGAACCGCCGTCGTGGAAGCGATCCCAGGTTTTTGTTGTTACTTCTTCTTTTTCTTGCCAGATCTCAGGTTGCTCGGAGATCCAACAGTTTTTCTGGTGCGGCTGGCAGGATTCGAACCCACGACCCCTTGGTTCGTAGCCAAGTACTCTATCCAACTGAGCTACAGCCGCTGAAAGACTGCGACTATAGCATGCGTTTCTGAAGGTCTGCAAGTATCTCGACGAAAAATCATTCCATCGAACGGCCCCGGCAGCGGCCAGGGCCGCACGCCGGCTTCAACCCAGACGTGCCGCAGCCTCGTAGCAGCGGGCACGGCGTTCGGCGTCGTCGTCCTGGTCAGCCATCTCCGCGAGTCGCAGCCAGCTGCGGCGGCGCGCATTGGCGGTCAATTCGCGATCTTCGGCCGCCTGCTCCAACATCAGGCGGGCCTTGCCCCACAGCTGGCGCTCCGCGAGCGCATGTCCCAGCGCGAGGGCCATCGTGCCGTCGCGCGGGAAGCGCAGCACCGCGCCCTCCAGGCGCTGCAGCCATTCCGGCCCCAGTCCGGGCATGCACAGCACCAGCGCCTCGGCCAGCGCATGGCGCTCGTCGGCGCCCTGCTCCGCGATCGATTCCCAGAACGGCCGCAGCCAGCCGCGCCCGTCCTCCGGCGCGCCCAGGCTGGCCGCGCAGTTCGCCGCGCGCGACGCGACGAACACATCGCGCCGGTCCGAGGCGTCCAGCTGTTGCCAGATGCCGCGCAGCTGGTCGATGTCGCGGGCGGTGTCCAGCGCCTCGCATGCTAGCGAGCGCAGCAGGCCTTGCGCGGCCGATTTCGAGAAGCCCTGGTGCTTGGCCAGCAGGCGCGCGGTGCGCAGCGCCTCGAGCGGCTCATGCGCCAGGCGGCTGCCCTGCAACTTGAGTCGCAGCGCCTGCGTGCGGCGCGCGACACCCGGCGTCAGCTCGCCCAGCAGGCCGAGCGCGCGCGTCGCGTCGCGGTCGTCGAGGGCCCATTCCGCGGCCAGCAGTCTGGCGCCCTCTTCCTGCACCCGGGCTCCGGCCGACGTCGCCGCCACTTGAAGGGCCTGGCGCAGATGCTCGTCCCGATTGCGCCGGTCCTGCAGCTTGTGGGCGCTCTGCGCGGCCACCAGGTGCGCCAGCGCCATGAAGGCGCCATCCTGCGCCAGATCGGGCGTCTGCACCTGGATGGCGAGCGCGCGCTGCGCCGCCTTCTGCGCCCGGCTGTAGCGGGCGCCGAAATACTCCGCCCAGGCCTCGCGCAAGGCGACCTGCGCGCTGCGTTCACGCTGGGCCATGCGCCACAGCCGCGCGCGCTTGGGCAGCGTCAGCAGCGCGTCCAGCGTCTGCATCAGCGTCATCAGCGCGAAGCAGCCGCCCACCAGCAGCAGCAGGAAGAGATTCAGCGACAGGTCCATGCGCCAGCCGCGCCAATAGAAGCTGGCCAGGCCGTCGTTGTTGCCCAGCGTCAATGCCGCGACCACGGCCGCGACGAACAGCAGCACCAGCCAGATCACCATGCGCACGGCGATCTCCTCAGCGCGCGACCGCGCTCAGCGCGGCCAGCGTGTCGTCGGGGCGCGGCACGGTCACCTGCCGGGACTGGCCCTGCACCTGACGCAGCAGCTCCGTCGTCTGGGTCAGCTTGCGCGAGCGGGCGTCGAAGTAGCGGTCCAGCATCGCCTGCGCCTCGCGCAGGTCGACCTGCGCGGTGTCGAACTGACGGCTCAGCAGCGCCAGCCGGGCGTTCAGCAGCCGCAGCTTGAGGTTCTCCCGGAGGAAGAAGGACTGCTCGGGCGCGATCAGCGCCGCTTCCGGATGGTCGATGCGCGTGACGCGCAGCAGGCCGCGGGCCTCGCGCCAGATGTCGCCGGACAGCGTCGTCCAGCGATCGCCGGCCTGGTCCCAGAGACGGGTCCACCAGCCGGGTTCGCCGTCGCCGGCGGCCTGCGACGCGGCGGCCGAGGCGCCGGAGGCGGGCTTGCGCGGCGCGCCGGGCTTCGCGGTGGCGGACGACGGGGTCGGGTGTTGCGCGAGGGGCGCGGCAGGCGCGACGGCGCCCGCCGGATCCTGCCCGGGCTGGGCGACGGCCAGCAGCGGGAGGTCGTCGACCTGGCGCACCACCTCGTCCAGCTTGATCGTCAGCGTCGACACGTCGACCACGCTGACCGCCTTGATGCGCTCCAGGTCCCGCGTCACCGCGCGGCGGACGCCCTCCAGGCGCGGCTGCTTGTAACGGCCCAGCCGCTCGTCGGCCTGGCGCAACGCGGCCACCAGCGGCTCCGCGCTGCCGGTGATCGTGCTCTGCTGCATGGCCACGCGCAGCGAGGCCTCGATGTCGCCGACCACGTTCTCGTCCCGCGAGCGGTTCATCGACTGCATCAGCGTCTCGAGCTGCTCGCGCTGCACGGCCACCTCCGACAGCCGCGCATCCACCAGCGCGACCTTGGCCGCGGTGTCGCGGCTGAGGTCCTGCGCCTGGCGCGCCTGGTCGCGGGCGATGTTGGCCTCGCTCTGGCTGCTGTCCTGGCGCCGGACGAGTTCCTGTTCGACCTGCTTGAGTCGCTGCTGGCTCTGCCAGGCCAGGCCGAGGGCCAGCAGGGCCACCAGACCGACGCAGGCCACGACGGCCTGGGTCAAGGTGGCGCCGGATTGCCGGGCGGGCTTGTGGGGCGACGGAACGTCGGCCGCTGGGGTGGTGGTCTCGCTCACGACGACGATTCTAGGGTGGACCCTGACAGCAGCCGGAACCCGGCCGCGACGGCCTCCGCATCCGGTCGCACCAAAACCACATGCCCCACCCCGAGGGCTTGCGCGCGGACGGCAATGCGCTCGTGCGTGGCCAGCGCCAGCACGCGCTCCCAACGGGGGGGGCGCGGGCTGTCCGCTCCCCCAACGGAATCGCCCCCGCGCGTCCCCTTTTCGAGGGCCTCCAGGTGGCCGATGGCCTCCGAACTGCTGAACAGCCACACGTGACGCTCCGGCTCGCCGAGCGCGGTGCGCAGCAGCGCATCGGTCTGCGCCGACAGCCGGGGGCAGCTGCGGCGGTAGACGCTGACGGCGGCCACCTCGGCGCCCGCTTCGCGCAGCCGGTCGCCCAGCCATTCGCGTCCGCCGTCGCCGCGCACCAGCAGCGCGCGACGACCCGACCAGTCCGCGCCCGCGACGCGGGCCAGCTCAGGCCACAGGTGTTCTGAGTCGAGGCTGTCGGACGCCGCCGGCGGCTGGACGAGCCGCGCCGCCGGCACGCCACGCTCGATCAGCGCCCGCGCGCTGCCCGGGCCGACGGTCGCCGCCCAGGTCCGCGCGGGCCAGACGGCGTCGGCAGGTCGGTGGTCGAAGAACTGCTCGACGGCATTCGGACTGACGAACATCGCCAGGTCCATCGCCGGCAAGGCCGACCACGCGGCCGCGATGGGCGCCGGGTCGCCGGCAGGTTCGATGTCGATCAGCGGCAGCGAGACGGTCGGCACCCCCAAAGCGGCCATGCGCCGCGCCCATTCATCGGCCTGCGCCCGCGGGCGGGTCAGCAACAGCCGGACCGGGGCGACGGCGCCCGGCATCAGACGTCCTTCAGGTACTCGACGGCCCCGAGTTCGCGCAGCGCCGAGGCGGCCGAGATGCCCAGGGCTTCCGCGGCGCCGAGGTCCGCCACCGCCGCCTGCGCGCCCGCCCGCAGCAGCGCGCGTTCCGGTTCGATCGGATGCCCCAATGCGACGGACAGGCTCAGTTCGCCGCCGGCGGTCCAGACCGCATGGGCGGCCAGCGGCATCGAGCAACTGCCGCCCAGCGCGCGCGAGACCGCGCGTTCCGCCGCCGTGGCCAGCCAGGTCGGCCGGTGCACCAGCGCGTCCAGATGGTCCGCCAGCGGCGCCTGGCCGGCGCGGATCTCGATGCCCAGCGCGCCCTGCCCGGCGCAGGGGATCATCTCGTCGACGCCGAAGTACTGGCGGATGCGACCGTCCAGGTTCAGGCGCTTCAGCCCGGCGGCGGCGAGCACGATCGCGTCGTACTGGCCCTCGTCGAGCTTGCGCAGCCGCGTGTCGAGGTTGCCGCGCAGCGGCTCGATGCGCAGGTCCGGCCGCAGGTTCTTCAGCTGCGTCACGCGGCGCAGGCTGGACGTGCCCACGCAGGCGCCCTGCGGCAGCGCGGCGAGGCTGTCGAAGGTCGACGACACCAGCGCGTCGCGCGGGTCCTCGCGCTCCAGCACCGCCGCGAGCACGAAGCCCTCGGGCAGTTCCATCGGCACGTCCTTCAGCGAATGCACGGCGAGCTGCGCGCGGCCGTCCTCCAGCGCGGTCTCCAGTTCCTTCACGAACAGGCCCTTGCCGCCGACCTTGGACAGCGTGCGGTCCAGGATCTGGTCGCCCCGCGTGGTCATGCCGAGCAGCCGCACCTCGAGGCCGCGCGCCTGGAGCAGCGCCTGCACATGTTCCGCCTGCCAGAGGGCCAGCCGGCTCTCGCGGGTGGCGATCACGAATTCTTGCTTCATGGGCCGGCATGCTAGCCGAGCGGCGCCCGCTGTCGTCCCTCGGCGGAGGGAAGCTCGTTTGCCGCGAAGCGAGGCTTGCGCGATCCCGGAGCAAATCCCTGCGGATCGCGGCGCCCGCGCCACGCCCACGGGCGAGCCGCGCACGAAGAAACTGCTAAAGTCAACCGAAGGTAACTTCGTTACATCACGCCCCTCCCCGGGTCCCTGACGAACCTCACGCCGCCATGCCCGCCAGCACCCCGTCCGCCGCCGCCAAGTCCCGCACGACGTCCCGCACGACCTCCCGCACCCAGGCCGGTGCCAAGCCGGCCGCAACACCTGCCCCCCGGACGACGCCGAAGCCGGCCGGCCAGGCGGTCGCCAAGTCCGCCGCCAAGTCCCTCGCCAAGTCCGCCGCCAAGCCCCCCCGCAAGGGGGCGAGCGCCCCCCGCTCGATCAAGACGATCAAGGACAAGAACCAGCCGCTGATGGATGACATCCGCCTGCTGGGTCGCATCCTGGGCGAGGTGATCCGCGAACAGGAGGGCCGCGAGGCCTACGAACTGGTGGAGCGTGTGCGACAGCTGTCGGTCGCCTTCCGCCTGAAGCGCGATGCGCAGGCCGGCAAGCAGATGGACAAGCTGCTCAAGGGCCTGTCGGGCGAGCAGACGGTGAGCGTGATCCGCGCGTTCAGCTATTTCTCCCACCTGGCCAACATCGCGGAGGACCGCCACCACGTCCGCCGCCGCGAGGTGCACGAGCGCGAGGGCTCGCTGCAGGCGGGCTCGCTGGGGTATGCGCTGGAGCGCCTGTTCGATGCCGGCGTGCGGCCGGCGGAAGTCGCGAAGACGCTGGCCCACGGCTTCGTCTCGCCGGTGCTGACGGCCCATCCGACCGAGGTGCAACGCAAGAGCATCCTGGACGCCGAGCGCGCCGTGGCCGAACTGGTCGGCGCGCGCGACCGCCTGCACACCGAGCGCGAACTGGCCGCGAACGAACTCCTGATCCGCGCCCGCGTCACGCAGCTGTGGCAGACGCGGATGCTGCGCTACTCGAAGCTGACCGTGGCCGACGAGATCGAGAACGCACTGAGCTACTACCACGCGACCTTCCTGCGCGAGATCCCCAAGCTCTACACCGAGCTGGAGGAAGCGCTGCCGGGCGAGGACGTGCCGCCCTTCCTGCGCATGGGCCAATGGATCGGCGGCGACCGCGACGGCAATCCGAATGTCACCGCCGACACGATGCGGCTCGCGCTGCGCCGCCAGAGCGAGCTGGCGCTGCGCCACTACCTGACCGAGCTGCACGAGCTGGGCGCGGAGCTGTCGATCTCGCTGCGCCTGGCCGGCGTCACGCCGGCGATGCAGGCCTTGGCCGAGCGCAGTCCCGACCAGAACGAACACCGGATGGACGAGCCCTACCGGCGCGCGCTGACCGGCATGTACGCGCGCCTGGCCGCGACCCTCGAATCGCTGACCGGCACCGAGGCGTTGCGCCACGCGGTCGCGCCGCAGGATCCCTACCTGTCGCCCGAGGACCTGCTGGCGGACCTGCGCGTGATCCAGGACTCGCTGGAGAGCCATCACGCGCACGCGCTGATCGCGCCGCGGCTCAAGCCGCTGATCCGCGCGGTGCAGGTCTTCGGCTTCCACCTCGCGACGCTGGACCTGCGCCAGAGCAGCGACCAGCACGAACTCACCGTCGTCGAGCTGCTGAAGCAGGCGCGCGTCTGCGAGGACTACTCGGCCCTGGGCGAGCAGGAGCGTCGCGCGCTGCTGATCGACCTGCTGAACCAGACGCGCCCGTTGCGCGTGCTGGGCGCCGAGTACAGCGAGCGCACGCTGGGCGAGCTCGCGATCTTCGAGACGGCGCGCGAGTCGCTGAAGCGCTTCGGCCGCGAGGCGCTGCGCCACTACATCATTTCGCACACCGAGGACGTCAGCGACCTGCTGGAAGTGCAGCTGCTGCTCAAGGAAGTCGGCCTGCTGCGCGGCACGCTCGACGGCGACGCGGTCAGCGACCTGATCGTGGTGCCGCTGTTCGAGACCATCGCCGACCTGCGCAACGCGCCCGGCATCATGCGCGGCTTCTACGAGCTGCCCGGCATGGCCGCGCTGGTGCGCCGCTCCGGCGGCGAGCAGGACATCATGCTGGGCTACTCCGACTCCAACAAGGACGGCGGCGTGTTCACCAGCAGCTGGGAGCTGTACCGCGCCGAGATCGCGCTGGTGCAGCTCTTCGACGAGCTGCGCCAGCAGGGACCGCTGACGCTGCGCCTGTTCCACGGCCGCGGCGGCACGGTGGGCCGCGGCGGCGGTCCGAGCTACCAGGCCATCCTCGCGCAGCCGCCCGGCACGGTGAACGGCCAGATCCGGCTGACCGAACAGGGCGAGGTCATCAACTCCAAGTACGCCAATCCCGAGATCGGCCGGCGCAACCTGGAGACGCTGGTCGCCGCGACGCTCGAGGCCACGCTGCTGCATCCGACCAAGACGGCGCCGCAGGCCTTCATGACCGCGGCGCAGGCGCTCTCGGACGCGAGCTTCGCCGCCTACCGCGGCCTGGTCTACGACACGCCGGGCTTCGCCGACTTCTTCTTCGCCACGACGCCGATCCGCGAGATCGCCGAGCTCAACATCGGCTCGCGTCCCGCCTCGCGCAAGGCGACTCGCGCGATCGAGGACCTGCGGGCGATCCCCTGGGGCTTCAGCTGGGGCCAGTCGCGCATCACGCTGCCGGGCTGGTGCGGCTTCGGTTCGGGCGTCCAGGACTTCCTGGGCAATGGCAATGGCAAGGGCAATGGCAAGGACGGGGCGGCCCGCGACGAGAAGCTGGCGCTGCTCAAGCGCATGCACAAGCAGTGGCCATTCTTCAAGACGCTGCTGTCCAACCTGGACATGGTGCTGGCCAAGGCCGACCTCGACATCGCGCGCCGCTACCTGGAGCTGGTCGAGGACAAGCGCCTGGCCAAGCGGATCTTCGGCGCCATCGAGGCCGAATTCGCGCGCACCGAGGAAGCGATCGCGCTCATCACCGGCGAGAGCGGCCGGCTCGCGGCCAATCCGGCCCTGGCACGGTCGATCGAACACCGCTTCCCCTACATCGATCCGCTCAACCACCTGCAGGTCGAGCTGATGCGGCGCTACCGCGCGATCCCGGCGGAGAAACGCGCGGAGGATCCGCGGCTGGAACGCGTCCAGCGCGGCATCCATCTCTCCATCAACGGCATCGCGGCGGGCTTGCGCAACACCGGCTGAGGTCGCGCGGGCTGGTGCGTCAGCGCTGGCCTGCCAGGGCCTCCCGCACGGCGGCGACCTGCCGTCTCGAGACGGCGAGCCACTCGTTGACATGGGCGATCCGGACGGCCCAGCCGAGTTCCCCGCCGTTGTCCCCGTCGCCATCGGCCGGGCCGTCGGTGGGCACGTGGCGCTCGAGCTCGCGCACCGCCGACCGCGCGACCAGCGCGTTGCGGTGGACCCGCAGGAAGCGGTCGCCCAGGCGTTGTTCCAGATCGCTCAGCGAGCCGTCCATGACATGGCTCTGCGTCGCCGTGCGCAGCGTCAGGTACTTGAGCTCGGCCTTGAAGTAGAGGACCTCCGAAAGCGGCACCCGCAGCAGCCGTCCGCGCTCGGTGATGTTGATGACGGGCGCCTCGCTGCCCGGCGACGACGCCGGGCCGTGGACCTCGCGCTCCTCGCGCGCCTTGGCGGCGGACCGCTCGTCGAGCCGCTGCACCGCCCGCGCCAGGCTGGCCTGCAGCCGCTCGCGCCGCACCGGCTTGGTCAGGTAGTCCAGCGCCTCCAGCTCGAAGGCCAGCAGCGCGTGCTGCGCGTGGGCCGTGACGAACACGATGGCCGGCGCGAACGGCCGGCCGCGCAGCGCCTGCGCCAGCCCCAGCCCGTCCAGGCCCGGCATCTGCACGTCGAGCAGGATCAGGTCGCAGGCATGGTCCTTGAGCCACGCCAGCGCCTGATCGCCGCTGCCGGCCTCGGCGACGACCTCGGCGCGCGGCTCCTCGTTGGCCTCGACCAGGCCGCGCAGACGCAGCCGCGCCAGCGGCTCGTCGTCGACGATCAAGACCCTCAGCGGCGGATGCGTCAGCATGTCTTTCCCTCCCGTCCTGTTGTTGTCATCGCGGCATCACGATGCGCACCACGAAACGCCCTTCGCCCGGCCCGGCCTCCAGCCGCGCCGCCACGTCGTGCATCAGCCGCAGCCGCTGCCGCACGTTGCGCAGCGCCAGTCCATGCCCCTTGCCGCGCGAGGGCAGGCCGACCGTGTTGACGACGCGGATCTCGATCTCGCTGCCGCGCGCCCGCGTGACGATGTCGACATCGCCGCCGCCGTCGTTGGGCTCGATGCCGTGGCGCACGGCGTTCTCCACCAGCGGCTGCAGCAGCAGCGGCGGCACGCGCGCTTCCGCCGCGTGCGGATCCAGCTGCCAATGCACGCGCAGCCGGTCGCCGAAGCGCAGCTGCTCGATCGCCAGATAACGTCGGGCCAGTTCGACCTCCTGGTCGAGCCGCACGCCCTCGGCCGTCGGCCCGGCGTCCGCCAGCGCCACGCGGAACAGCTCGGCCAGATCCTCGAGCACCTCCTCGGCGCGGTTCGGATCGACGCGCACCAGCGCGATCGCGGTATTCAGCGTGTTGAAGAGGAAGTGCGGCCGGATGCGCGATTGCAGTTCCACCAGCCGCGCCAGCGCATCGGCGGGCGCCTGCGCGCGCTCGCGCAGCTTCAGCCATCCGAGCAGCACACCCGCCGCCAGCGCGCCCGCCAGCACCGCCGCGGTGCGTTGCAGCGTGCCGAGCGCGCCGATGTCCACCGCTTCCAGCAGGAGCGCGCCGCCGTGGGCGCAGGCCGCGCCGAGCGAGATCGGCAGCGTCCACTGCGCCCATTCGGGCAGCCGCGCCAGCAGGCGCTTGGATGCGCACACGATCAGCAGCCAGGCCAGGACGCCGCTGAGCGCCGCGACCGACGCGCCGCCCATCGACCACGCCCACTGCCCGGTCGTCTCGGAGGTCATCGCCAGTCCCAGCGAGAGCACCAGCTGCACACCCAGCACGGCGCGCAACACCAGGCCGACGTGGCAGACGTCGAAGCGGCGCTGCGCGTCGATCAGCCGCGGCGGCTCGACCGGCCGCGCGTCCAGCCGGGTCTCCTCCCAGGCGGGCTGCAAGGACATCGGCCGGCTGTCCAAGGGCTGCGTGCTCATGGGTTGGGTCGTCGGCGCGCGCGTGTCCAATGTGTCCATCGCCTCGCCGCCTTCGTGCGGCGGCTGGGTCGACCGCCAGGAATCCGTCCCCGGCGCGCGCCCTCTCGTTGCCTTCGTGGCCATCGGATCCTCCCGTCGCCGCACTGTCCTGCCCTCTGAAGCAGCCCCTCGGGCACCCCGGTGGCGCCCCCTTTAGAATCGGCGGCTCATTCTCACCCAGGCGTCCGGCCGCTTCCTATGCGGACACGCCCGGGGCGCCGCGAAGTCGTAACGCCTTGCAAGCCGATGTCCTCCTCCCCCATTGACCCGACGCCCGACACCCTGTCCGGCGGCCAACCGTCCACCGCCCAGGTCGCGGACAACCAGCTCGCCAACAAGTCGCAGGCCTGGTCGGCGCTCTTCTCCGAGCCGATGAGCGACCTGGTCAAGCGCTACACCGCCAGCGTCGACTTCGACAAGCGCCTCTGGGCGGCGGACATCCAGGGCTCGCTGGCCCACGCGGACATGCTTGCCGCGCAAGGGATCATCGGCGCCGAGGACCTGGCCGCGATCCAGAAAGGCATGGCGCAGATCCGCGAGGAGATCGCCTCGGGCCGCTTCGAATGGAAGCTGGACCTGGAGGACGTCCACCTCAACATCGAAGCCCGCCTGACCGAGCTGGTCGGCCTGGCCGGCAAGCGGCTGCACACCGGCCGCAGCCGCAACGACCAGGTCGCGACCGACGTGCGCCTGTGGCTGCGCGGCGAGATCGACACCCTCATCGGCCTGCTCGGCGAGCTGCAGCGGGTGCTGGTTGAGCAGGCCGAGCGCCACGCCGACGTGATCCTGCCGGGCTTCACCCACCTGCAGGTGGCGCAACCGGTGGCCTTCGGGCATCACCTGCTGGCCTACGTCGAGATGTTCGCCCGCGACGCGGAACGCCTGGTCGACACCCGCAAGCGCGTGAACCGCCTGCCGCTGGGCGCCGCCGCGCTGGCCGGCACCAGCTATCCGCTGGACCGCGAACGCGTCGCGCGCACGCTGGGCATGGAGGGCGTCGCGCAGAACAGCCTGGACGCCGTCAGCGACCGCGACTTCGCGATCGAGTTCAGCGCCGCGGCCGCGCTGATCATGGTGCACATCTCGCGCCTGTCGGAAGAGCTGATCCTGTGGATGAGCCAGGCCTTCGGCTTCATCGCGCTGCCGGACCGCTTCTGCACGGGGTCGAGCATCATGCCGCAGAAGAAGAACCCGGACGTGCCCGAGCTGGCACGCGGCAAGAGCGGCCGCGTGGTGGGGCATCTGATGGGGCTGATCACGCTGATGAAGGGCCAGCCGCTGGCCTACAACAAGGACAACCAGGAAGACAAGGAGCCGCTGTTCGACACCGTCGACACGCTGAGCGACACGCTGCGCATCTTCGCGGAGATGATGGCCGGCCTGACGGTCAAGGCCGACGCGATGGAACGCGCGGCGCTCAAGGGCTACGCGACCGCGACCGACCTGGCGGACTACCTGGTCAAGCAGGGCCTGGCCTTCCGCGACGCGCACGAGATCGTGGCGCACGCGGTGAAGACGGCGCAGGCGCAGGGCATCGACCTGTCGGCGCTGCCGCTGGAGGCGCTGCGGCAATTCGACGCGCGCATCGGCGAGGACGTCTATGAGGTGCTGTCGCTGGCGGGCTCCCTGAACGCGCGCAACATCCTCGGCGGCACGGCGCCGGCGCAGGTCCGCGCACAGGTGGCGCGCCACCGCGCGCGCCTGGCGGCGGTCGCCGCCGACCTCGCGAAGCAGGCCTGAGCATGAGCGCCCTGGCCTGGACCGACGAGCTCGTGCTGAATCAGCCGGAGCTCGACCACACGCACGAAGAATTCGTCGCGCTGCTGAACCGCTACGCCGACACGCTCGATCGCGGCGAGGACGCGCTGCCGGCGTTCAAGGAACTGCTGGCCCACACGGAGGAGCACTTCGCGATGGAGGAGCGCTGGATGGCGGCCACCGGCTTCGAGCCGGAGAACTGCCACAGCAGCCAGCATGCGATGGTGCTGAACGTGATGCGCGAGGTGGTGCGCTACGCCGAGGACCTCGGCGACCGCGAGCCGCTGGCGATCGTGCGCACGGAGCTGTCGCAGTGGTTCCCCGGTCACGCGGAGATGATGGACGCGGCGCTGGTCTACACGATGGAACAACGCGGCTTCGATCCGAAGACCGGCGAATGCCGCGATCCGATCCAGGCGTCGGCGTCGTCCGATCCCAAGACGGAGGACAGCGTGTCGGCCTGCGGGTCGACGAGCTGCGGACACTGACGCCCTGCCTGGCCGTCGTCGCCGTCGCCATCGTCGTCGTCCGATCGACGAGGTCCCTGCCCGCAATCCGCAGCGGCTCCCGGCCTGCTGACAGCGAGTGTCAGCCGACACGCTCACAATCCTTCGCATGGCCGAGCCGACGCCAGCGCTGCCCGATCGCCTGATCGCCCATCTGGACATGGACGCGTTCTACGCGTCCGTGGAGCTGCTGCGTTATCCGGAGCTCAAGGGTTTGCCGGTGGTGGTCGGCGGACGGCGCGTCCACACGCCGCAGGAGCGGCCCGACGGCACGCGCGAATTCTTCAAGCTGGCCGACTACACCGGGCGCGGCGTCGTGACGACGTCGACCTACGCGGCGCGCGACCTGGGCGTGTTCTCCGCGATGGGCCTGATGAAGGCGGCGCTGCGGGCGCCGCAGGCGATCCTGCTGCCGGCGGACTTCGATTCGTACCGGCATTTCTCGCGCCTCTTCAAGGCGGCGGTGCGCGAGATCGCGCCGGTGATCGAGGACCGCGGCATCGACGAGATCTACATCGACCTCACCGACGTGCCCGGCGCGCGTGACGCGGTGGGACACGACCCGCTGGGCGGCGTGCGGGCGATCGCGCGGGAGATCAAGAACTCGGTGCAGCGCGCGACCGGGCTGAGCTGCTCGATCGGGGTGACGCCCAACAAGCTGCTGTCCAAGATCGCGTCGGAGCTGGACAAGCCCGACGGCCTGACCTTGATCATGATGGAGGACCTGCCGACGAAGATCTGGCCGCTGCCGGTGCGGCGCATCAACGGCATCGGACCGAAGGCCGGCGCGAAGCTGGAGAGCCTGGAGATCCACACGATCGGCGAGCTCGCGGCGGCGCCGCCGGAACTGCTGCTCCAGCATTTCGGCGCGGGCTACAGCGCATGGTTGCATCAGGCGGCGTGGGGCCTCGACGAGCGGCCGGTGGTGACCTACAGCGAGCCGGTGTCCATCAGCCGCGAGACGACCTTCGAGCGCGACCTGCATGCCAAGCGCGACCGGCCGGAGCTGTCGCGCATCTTCACCGCGCTGTGCGAGCAGCTCGCCTCGGACCTGCAGCGCAAGGGCTACCTGGGGCGCACGATCGGCATCAAGCTGCGCTTCGAGGGCTTCCGCACGGTGACGCGCGACCTGACCCTGGACGCGCCGGTGCAGGATGCGGCGGCTATCCGGCACGCGGCGGGCCTGTGCCTCAAGCGCGTGGACCTCAGCCAGCGGCTGCGGCTGCTCGGCGTGCGGGTCGGGAAGCTCAGCCGGCCGGGCGATGTCGAGCCGATGCGACGCATGCGCAGCGCCGCCAGCAAGAGCGACACCGCGAGCGCGATGCCGAAGCCGGAGAATCTGCAGCTGTTCAGTTGAACTCGAGGACATCATCGAACAGGCATCCTCATGAGAATTGAATCGCCGCCCGGCTCCGGCATTCCGGGCATCGGTCTTCGACAGATCGAGCGCAGCGACGGGCAGGCTTGGTTCGAGTACCTGCGACTGCCCGAGGTTCATGAGCGCACGAGCTGGAACGTCCAGTCCCCGGTGGATCTCGATCCACTGTTCGACACGTATGAGTCGAACATCCCGACATCGCCACGTCGCCTGGCAGTGGTGGACCTGGACAGCAGCCGCCTGGTGGGAACCATCGGCTTCCATACGATCTCCGACATCAATCGCACGGCGGAGATCGCCTACGACCTCGCACCTCCTTACTGGGGGCGAGGACTGGCGACGCGCTTGTGCGACCGGGTGACCCGATGGTCGTTTGACACTCTTGGGTTGGTTCGCGTGCAAGGCACGGTGCTGGTCGGCAACGAACGCTCGGACCGCGTGCTGATGCGCTGCGGCTACCAGCATGAAGGTTTGCTCCGGTCCTTCCGCATGGTGCGCGGTCGTCCGCGCGACTTCAACATGTACTCGCGGTTGTCGACCGATTCAACGGTCTGATGAGAGCCGCTTTGGTTCGCACCCGAGGGTCATGCGTTGACATTGCGCAAGGTTCGAACGTTTTCAGGGCGGCCGACCTGCGTTTTGAAAGAGTGACGATTTCAAACGGGCACAGTGGCTGATCTGTTCTTCGTCGGCCATTGAAGGAGCGCCCGCAATGAATGCTTCCGCTGTCCCCACTCGCTCGACCGGATTCTTTGAATCAAGGAATCGCCAGCCGATCCGCTCGTGGAGCGACCGTATCGACTGGCTGCTCGTAGCCGGGTACCACTTCTCGCTCGGCGGCCTCGTCGGCGCGACGCTCTTCGGCTGCGTTGCGAAGCACTCGCCGCTGAGTGACGCCGTCGCTGTTGGCATAGTCGGCGCTCTCTATCTCTGGAATGCCCGGCACAAGGGCTACATCTGACTGGAACGGGGCCAGACCATGTCAGATTTCATCGATGGGTACATTCACGAAATGGTGGCCTCCGTGGTCGCCCTCGTGTTCATGGCGATCCGGCGCATCCGGCTCAGGGCCTTTCTCTTCGAAGACGCAGCCGAAGACTTTGCTCTGGGGATGCTCTTCTATCCCTATGCGATGTTGAGCTTGGCCGTGCTCTCATCGACTCCCGTCAACGCGCTGATGTCCGGGCAGCGAGGAATCGTCACGATGTCCGGATTCCTTGCACTGATGCAGACATTCCGGGCTGCACGGGACCGGCTTTGCTCGCCGTCAGGCAGTGGGGAGCCTCCACAGCCAGAGCCCCACCGCCAGGCAGCACACCGCCGGCAGCCACGGCACCACCGGCATCACCAACGCCGAGATGATCGAGCTGATGGTCATCATGACCCACGCTGCCTGCTTGGCGCGCAAGGGGACGGCGCGCGTGGCGCGCCACTGGACGATCATCGGCCCGAAGCGCGGGTGGCCAACCAGCCACGCCTCGCAGCGTGCAGACCCGCGTGCGAAGCAGAACGCGGCCAGCAGCACGAAGGGCGTCGTCGGCAGCAGCGGCAGGAAGATGCCGATCACGCCCAGCACCAGGCTCAGCGCGCCACCCACCATCCACGGCAGACGGCGCCACAGGGACGCCTGTTCCAGCACGCGTACGGTCGCGTCGTCGGCAGCGGCCTCGTCGGCCGCGGCAGTCAGGCTTCTCTCGGGAACTTCGGACATCGCGCCACTGTAGCTGCGCGCTGCGACCCCTCGCGCGCTCGCCATTCAGCCTCCCTGTCGGCCTGAGGGAAGGAAGGGCCCCGGACGCTAAAGTCGCGACCATGAGCGACTCCTCGCGCCCTCCCTCAAGCGAGCCCCAGGCCGACACCTTGCGACTGCCCTCGATCGATGGCCTGCTGGCCTTCGAGGCCGCCGCGCGGCTCGGCAGCCTGGAGCGCGCCGCCGAGGTGCTCCATGTCAGCGCGAGCGCCGTCGGCAAACGCATCGCGACCTTGGAAGAGCGGCTTGGCCAGCCGCTGCTGACGCGCAATCCCCTGCGACTCACCGCCGCCGGCAAGGAATACCTCGCGCAGGTCCAGACCGCGCTGTCCCTGCTGGCCGCCGTGCCGTTGCATCGGCGCGATCAGCAGCGCGTCGTCCGGCTCAGCATCACCAGCCCGCCGACCTTCGCGCGCCAGGTGCTGGTGCCTGCCCTGCCCGGCTTCGAGCTCGCGCATCCGGACATCGAGCTCGAACTGCTGCTGTCGACGCCTTACCTGGACCAGCCTGCGCCGGCGGCGGACGTCGAGATCTTCGCCGGCACGCTCCCGGCGGGTGGCGAGGTATTGCTCGACGACATCGTCACGCCGATGGCCGCGCCGTCGCTGCTCGCGCGACTGCCCGCCATCCACGCGCCGGCGGACCTTGCCTCGGCGCCGCTGCTGCGCACGCCGCTGCAGCCCTGGCAGCCGTGGCTGCGCGCCGCCGGGCTCGACTGGCCGGAGCCCGCGCAGGGCACGCGCTTCGTCGACCTCGGCCTGACGCTGGAGGCCGCAGCCTGCGGCCAGGGCATCGTGCTCGGTCGGCCGAGCCTGGCGGCCACCTACCTGCGCGGCGGCGCGCTCAAGCGACTGTTCGATCTCGCCGTGCCCGCGGCGATGCCCTATGGCCTGGTCCGACACGCCGACAGCGACGCGGCGCGGTCGTTCGCGCGCTGGCTCGTCCGCCATTGCCGGTCGCTCAGCGCCGAATCGCTCCCGAAGGTCGACGGCGGCGGCATGGTCTGACCGGGGCGCCCCGGGAAGTCCCTGAGCCCGCCGGAAGGATCTTCCGACCGGGCCCGCGAAACTTTCCGGCCGGTGTCCGCGCGGCTCGCCTAGCATCTGCCGCATGAGCGTCATCACCTGCATCGAAGATCTGCGCGTGCTCGCGCAGCGGCGTGTCCCGCGGATGTTCTACGACTACGCGGATTCCGGGTCCTGGACCGAGAGCACCTACCGCGCCAACGAATCGGATTTCCAGTCCATCAAGCTGCGCCAGCGCGTCGCCGTGAACATGGACGGCCGCAGCACCGCGACCACCATGCTCGGCCGCCCGGTCGCGATGCCCGTCGCGATCGCGCCGACCGGCATGACCGGCATGCAGCACGCGGACGGCGAGATCCTGGGCGCGCAGGCCGCGGAGGCCTTCGGCGTGCCGTTCACGCTGTCGACGATGAGCATCTGCTCGATCGAGGACATCGCCGCGAACACGACGGCGCCGTTCTGGTTCCAGCTCTATGTGATGAAGGACAAGGGTTTCATCAACAGCCTGATCGACCGCGCCAAGGCCGCGAAGTGCGACGCGCTGGTGCTGACGCTGGACCTGCAGATCCTCGGCCAGCGCCACAAGGACCTGAAGAACGGCCTGTCCGCGCCGCCCAAGCTGACGCTGCCCAACCTGATCAACATGGCGACCAAGCCGCGCTGGTGCCTGGGCATGCTGGGCACGTCCAGGCGGCACTTCGGCAACATCGTCGGCCACGTGAAGGGCGTGGGTGACATGAGCTCGCTGTCCGAATGGACCGCCAAGCAATTCGATCCGCAGTTGAGCTGGAACGATGTGCAGTGGATCCGCGACCGCTGGGGCGGCAAGCTGATCATCAAGGGCATCATCGACGAGGAGGACGCGAAGCTGGCCGCGGCGACCGGCGCCGATGCGCTGATCGTCAGCAACCATGGCGGACGCCAGCTCGACGGCGCCGAGTCCAGCATCCGCGCGCTGCCGCGCATCGTCGAGGCGGTCGGCGATCGCATCGAGGTGCACCTGGACGGCGGCATCCGCTCGGGCCAGGACGTGCTCAAGGCCTGGGCCCTGGGGGCGCGCGGCACCTACATCGGCCGCGCGTTCCTCTACGGCCTCGGCGCAATGGGAAAGCCCGGCGTGAGCCGGGCTTTGGAGATCATCCATCGGGAGCTGGACCTCACGATGGCGTTCTGCGGTCACCGTGAGTTGCGTGGCGTCACGCGCGAGATCCTGCTGCCAGGGACCTATCCGACCTGAGCCTCCCGGCCGTTGGACGGTGCCGCCTCACGCGAAGGCGCTGGAGCGGGTCGCCCCGCCCCTGTTGAGCGGTACCCATCAACCCAGAAGCGCCGTGCCCGTGGGAGTTTCCAGTCGGACATGCTGTTGCGTGACGCTACCGGTCAGCACGAGCACCAAGTCGGCATGCCCGAAATCGCCCTGGCCATCACTGTCGACGAAGATCGTCGACTTTCCATTTTCATTGACGCGCTTGATGAAAGCCTCGTCCACCCAATGCTCTCCGACCGGCTGGAAGGTGTAGTTCTTGAGCACTGCTGAGAGATCGAGGATGTCCATGTCCTGCAGACCGTTGAGCATCTTGTTGTCGATGTCGGTCAGCACGAACGTCCCTGTCTGGCCGGCCTTGAACACGAATCGATCGGCTCCCCCATTCCCGACCATCAGGCCGCCGTTGTCCGGAGCCTGCAAGATGTCGTTCCCCGCAGTTCCCATGACCATCGTGGTCGTCGCTTGTCCGTTGTTGCTGACCTGAAGCATGGCCTGAACCTTGGTTGACCCGACAGTGACCTCGACAAGATTGGCGAGATCGCCCGCGTAGAGACGATAGCTGCCGTCCGCGAGGCCGCTGGCGTCGACGGCGGTGTATCCCGCCGTGCTGGCGACCGACTTCCACAGCGCGGGATCCAGGCGGCTGATGGCGCCGAGCCCCTGGGAGACATCGACGACCTGATCGGATCGCACCAGGTAATACGCGCCCCCTTCACTGCTGAAGATCTGCGCCTGCTCAGTTGCCGAAGGTTGCTGGAGCGCGGCGGTGGGGGGCGTCGTGTCAGCGTAGACCGTCATGGCGCTCTCTGCCTGGTTGCCAGCCCCATCTGTCGTGCGGACCGACAGGGACAGGTGCGTGTTCTGCGGCAGCTGCTCCACGCTGATCTTGTCGCCTTCTCCCTTGGTCCATGCCGACGTGCCGTTGGCCGTCACCACCTGCCACTCCCAGTTCGCCCCGTTTTCAAGGCCCGAGACGCCGATGGACGTTCCCTTGCCCATGTAGGCGCCGTTGCCATCGCCGCTGCTGCGAGTGAGAACAGGTTGATTGATCTGGGTATCGCGCTCGACCGTCAGTGAAGACGACACACCGACGTTGCCGGCCAGGTCGGTCTGCCGCACCGTCACATGATTCGTCCCCTCGCTCAGCGCGCTGCCCGAGATGGAGGTCCCGCTGCCTGGCGTCCAGGTCTGACCGGCATCCAGGCTGTAGTCCCACTTGCCGCCGGACTCCAGACTCGCCACATTGATGGAGGCGTCAGAGGTCAAGCCATCGGTCGCGGAGGCGCCCGTGTCGTTCGCCAGCGTCAGGATCGGCTTCGCCACCGTCCTGTCGATCGTGAAGTTGAGCGTGTCGCTCAACGCTGACGCGTTGCCCGCTTTATCCACCTGCCACATCACGATGGACCTGGCGCCTTCGGAGAGTGCGCCGTCCATGGTCGCGAGAAGGGAAGTGGCACTGCTATTGCGAATTTCAAACTGCCGCCACCCATCCACCCCGATTTCCAGCGCGGCGCCGAGCTCAATACCACTCACGCCGAAATCGGCTCTGTTGGTGATCAGATCGCCGGACACGCCGGAGTCGTTATTGATAGAAAAGACGGGCGTGGCTGGTGCCGACTTGTCGATGGTGAAGTTCAGGACCGTTTCCTGACTCGCATTGCCGACCGCATCCGTCTGCCGGGCACGCACGGCATGAGCGCCGTCAGCGAAGCCGGGATCCGCGATCAGACCCGTCTGACCGCCCGCCACCCACGCGCCGCCGTCGATGCTGTATTCCCAGGTCGCACCGGACTCAATCCCGGCGACGCTGACGCGGCCATCGTTGGTCAGGCGGTCGCCGCCATCCCCCGAGTCGGTCGTCAGCGCCAGCGTCGGCGCCGCCGCGACGGTGTCCTTGATCACCGTCATCGTCGTCTGCCCCACATTGCCCAAGGCGTCGGTCTGTCGGACGGTCAGGAGGTTGGTGTTCTCTCCCAGTGCGCTGGCCGCGATGGACGAACCGCTGCCGGGCTTCCAGGTCTGACCGCTGTCCAGGCTGTAGTCCCAGGTGGCGCCGGCCTCGATCCCCCCGATGATGACGGATCCGGTCCCGTTGATCGTTCCGCCTGAAGAGGTGGTCACCGTCGGGTTCTGCGCGATCGAATCCTTGGTCACGTCGATCGATGCGCTGGCGACATTTCCGGCAGCGTCTGTGTGCCGCACGGTGAGGGGGTTGATGCCTTCGCCCAATGCGCTGGCCGCGACGGACGAGCCGATCCCCGGGGTCCAGGTCTGACCATCATCCAGGCTGTAATCCCACCTTCCGCCCGACTCGATGTTGCCGACGGTCACCCAGCCGGCGTTGTTGATGGCCCCCGTGCCGGTGCTTGTACCGATGTCGGCTTGAGCAACCTGCGTGTCCTTCACCACGTCAACGGTCGTCGTCGACTGGTTGCCCGCGGCGTCGGTCTGCCGCACCGTGACGTGGTTGGTGCCGTCGCTCAACGCGCTGCCCGAGATGGCGTTGCCGCTGCCCTGCGTCCAGGTCTGCCCGCCGTTCAGGCTGTAATCCCACTTGCCACCAGCTTCGATGCCGGTGACGTTCACCGAGCCGCTGTTGTTGATCGCACCGGTTCCGGTGCTCGTGTCGATG
>CAMPJJ010000019.1 GCA_946886855.1 uncultured Roseateles sp.
GCCCTCCCCCATCCGACCGATGCGCGCGCCTGGGCACACCCCCTAAGGTATCCGCAGGAGCGCGCCGCGCTCCGGCCCGCCGCGGCGACGCGGCTCAGCAGGGAGCACGCATGTTCGGTCTGACCCTCCTCGGCGCCGTGCACACGGCGTTCTCGATCGTCGCCCTCGTGGCCGGCTACGCCTTGATCATCCGCAACGGCCGCATCGAGGGTCAGTCGACCCTTGGCCGCACCTACCTCTGGTGCACCGTCGTCACCTGCCTGACGGCCTTCGGCATCTTCCGCCACGGCGGCTTCAACATCGCGCACGTGCTGGCGATCGTCACGCTCGTCGCGCTGGCCATCGCCGTCGCGGCGCATCGCACCCGATTCCTCGGCGGCCTCTCGCCGTATGTGGAGACGCTGGGCTACAGCTTCACGCTGTTCTGCCACATGATCCCCGGCCTCAACGAGACCTTCACCCGCGTGCCCGTCGGCGCCCCGCTGTTCACCGGCCCCGACGACCCGGCGCTGCAGAAGGCGATCGGGGTCGTGTTCCTGCTCTTCCTGATCCTCATGGCGGTGCAGGCCTGGCGCATCCGCAAGGGGCCTGCGGCAGGTCGAGTCGCTGCGTCGCCTGGACGATCGACGGCATCCTGAGCGGCGACGGACGCGGGAGGCGCGGGAGGCGCGGGACCGCGTGCGGCCCTGGGCGATGTCGTCGGTCGCCGGGTGACGGGCTGGCCTCAGTCGGCGGGGCAATAACGCACCGCGTGCGCCTCCGTCGGCACCGGCAGTTCCCCTTGCGCAGCATCCCCTGCAGCGCGCTGTTGGACAGGGAGGTGTCCCGCCGGCCGTTGCGACGCAGCAGTTCCGCACGGGGACGTTCGAGGTAGACGATCTCCACCTGCGCGCCGTACGCGAAGAGCAGGTCCAGCGTCTTGTCCCGCATCTGCTGGCTCAGGTGTGTCGCATTCCAGACGAACGACGCCCGCTCGCGCAGCAGCGACTTCGCCTTGTCCACCGCCGCGTGCGCGACCTTGCCCTCGTTGTGCCCGTGCTTCAGGCCGAGCGCCGCGCGGGCGTCGTCGAAGGACACGACCGGTTGGTCGCGTCGATGCGCCGCCACCCAGGTGTCCTTGCCTGACGCCGGCAGGCCGCACATCACCGTCACGCGGGCGCCGGGCTCCTGGAACAGCGCATAGTCCGGATGCACGTCCGCGCCGCGGAAGTAGCTGACCCGCGTGTGCGCATCCGCGAATGCCCGCGGCTGGCCGTAACAGCCCTCCTCGCGAGCCTGGATGTCTTTCCATTGAATGTTCATGGTTCCTTCCTCCGTCCCGCTCAGGGACATCGGTGGTCGTGATCGCCTCGTGGTGCGTCGCGTCGGGCACCGCGTGACCCGCCGCGCGACGACGCTGCCAGCGCCTTCAACGCCACCAGCGATGTGATCGTCTCCAACCCGAGGTCATGCCACGTCACCGTGGGCCGCTCGCCGAAAAGGTCCGCCCCCGGCGCCAGCGCGTTCGGCAGAATCGGCCGGCGGGCGTGGTGCGTCTCGCTGTCGAGGATCGTCTGCGTGAAGGACGGCCTCACCAGCTTGAACCGGCCCAGCACCTGCTCGTCGTCCTCGACTTTCAGGTAGAGGCCTTCGGACTGGTCGGCCTTGTCGGTCTGCTTCCAGCACAGGTCCAGCGGCAGCGATTCGCGCCGTGTCGCAGCCTCGAAGGCGTCGCGCCAACCAGGCGACTTCGCCAGTGAGCGCACCACCAGCGCCCAGAGCAGCGTCGGGTCGGTCGGCATCGTCCCCGCGTAGAGCACCGGCACCGGCAGCACCGGCGAGCCCGCGAGCAGCGCATGGCGGCGCGGCGTCGACAGGAAGCGCGAGGTGGCACGGTCATAGACATCGAACTCGTTGAAGTAGTGCGGCAGCCGGTCGTACCAGACGCTGTGCTTGGCGTAGGCCCACTCCCCGTACAGGACGTAGCGGTCCTCGAGGCGTTCGATCAGCCGGCGCTCATGCGCCAGCGCCCAGATCTTCATCGGGTTGAACTGGCGTTCGCCGAAGCCGCCGATCAGATAGTGGCCACGCGACTGCAGCAGCAGATCGCCGCCGTCGCTGAACGAGATGCCGGCGTTGGCGCCGTCAAGTTTCTCTTCGATGACGACGTGGCAGCCGGCCAGCGCCGCAAGCGGCATCTGGTCATGGGCGGAGTCGCCCGCCTGCAGGCGACTGCCCGCGAGGTGCGCCGTGCGCGGATAGCGCAGCAGCGGCAGGGATTGCAGAGACATGGAGTCCGTCACCCGCCGCGTTGTTGGCGCGGGCGGGTCCTGGTGGAGTCAGGGAACCGACGGACGTGTCACAGACGCAGTCGAGTCGCTGCCGGTCGACGGACCGGGCAGAGTCGCTGGGGGAAGTCGCGGGGAGGTTTCGTGCCCCGCCGGCCTCATGGCAGGCGTCGGGGCGTCAGGAACCGGTGCCGCAGCCTTCGCGGGCGCAGACGGCGCCGACACGATGCTGCAAGGAAGCAGTCGTCGGCAATCAGCAGTGGATGGACGTACGGGTCTTCATGGGGCACCTCCGGACAGTGAAGAGGTTGGAACGCGCGCGGACGGAGCCGTCCGGCGTGGGCGCGATTCTTCCATCGCGTTGTCGGCGGCGTCAACCGACGTTGATGCATCGATCCGACACCGGGATCAGGGACGGATCCGCAGCGCGATGCCTCAGTGTCTCCGTGCCTCGGCGGCTCGGTCGCCGGTGGCGAGCGCGGGCAGCACCTCGTGGCCGAGCTCTTCGATCACCTCGCGCGCCGGCCTGCTGCGTCCGAGGTTGAACAGCACATGCGCCACGCCCATCGCCTGCAGGCGATGCAGATAGGCGATGAGCGCGTGGCGTCCCGTGCGCAGCCCGAGTTCCAGCGGCTCCGCTGCCGCATCCGGATCGGCGAGCAAGTCGAGCTGCACCGACTGCACGAACGGTTTCGGACCGACGCCCTTCTGTTCGAGCGCGCGTTGCCACAGCTCGATGCGGCCTTCCTGCCGCGCTTCCTCGCGGTGGTAGGTGGCCCAGCCATCCGCATGCGTCGCGGTCCATTGCAGCGACTGACGCGCCGAGCCCACGACGATCATCGGGATCCGTCGCGTCGGCGCCGGGAGCACCTCGAAACCACCGGTCGCGTCGAGCACTGCCGCGCGTTCGTCGGGATCGGGCGAGAGCGCCGCGCGCACGATGGCCCAGCGGCTTCGGAAAGCCTCCGCACGCTGCTCCAGGTCTTCGCCGAAGGCCGCGAATTCCGCGGGCCGGTCGCCCGAGCCCATGCCGAGGAGGAAGCGTCCGCCGCTGAGCCGATCCAGCGACAAGGCGGACTTCGCCACATGGAGCGGATGCCGCAGCGGCAGCACGATGGCGGCGGCGCCGACGGCGATCTCGCGCGTCGCGCCGGCCAGCGCGGCCAGCCAGAGGAAGGGATCGTCGAGCGCGCTCGCCGAGTTGTCGCTGCCCTGCGGCACCATCAACGGGACGTCGCGCGTCCACAGCGCCGCGACACCGAGCCGGTCCGCGAGCGCGGCCAACTCGAGCGCCTCGCCGACGTCGGCCATCCGATCGGGTCGGGCATCGACGGACGCCGCAGGCGCCACGGGCGTCATCAACCCGACCGTGAGGCGGCCGGGCTGGAAGACCGGTCTCACTTGGTCTTCTGCTGCACCACCTTGGCGTAGTCCGTCTGCAGCTTGGTCATGAAGTCGGTGGTGACGCGGAACTGCTGTTCGTGGAAATCGATCAGCTTCTGGAACTGGTCGGCGGCGACTTCGAACGGCGCGCCTCCCGCCCGCATCGATTCGAGGATGGCCTTCTGCGATGCGAGCACCGTGCTCCACGCGGCGTAGTTCTGTTCGAACGCCTTCTTCGACTGCTCGAAGAAGGTCTTGGCGAGTTCGACCTGGGCCTGTTGGATCATGGGGAGTCTCCTTGTTGAGCGGTGTCGACCCGAGGATCGGGCCAGCGCCCCGATGCGGGCGTGCGACCAATGCTACAGGCGACGCGCCCATCGTGCTCGGGCCCGTGCTCGGGTCCGTGCTCTCACTCTCACACGGGCATCCAGCTTGCGCCGCTCAGGGCATCAGCCGGTAGCCCACCCCGGTCTCCGTCAGCAGGTGCTTCGGACTCGCCGGCTCGGCCTCGAGCTTCTGGCGCAGGTTGCCCATGTAGACACGCAGGTAGTGGTTCTGCTCCACCTGCGACGGGCCCCACACCGCCTTCAGCAGTTGACGGTGCGTCAGCACCTTGCCGGCATTGCCGATCAGGTGGCTGAGCAGACGGTACTCGATCGGCGTGAGGTGCACGTCCTCCCCGGCGCGGCGCACGCGGCGCGCGGCCAGGTCGATCTCGACGTCGCCGAAGCGGAAGACGGGATCCTGCTGCTCGCTCGCCCGCGCCTGGTTGCGCCGCAGGGCGACGCGCACGCGCGCCATCAGCTCGCCGACGCCGAAGGGCTTGCTCAGGTAGTCGTCGGCGCCGTGGTCCAGGGCCGTGATCTTGTCGTCCTCGGCGCCGCGCGCCGACAGCACGATCACCGGCACCGCCGACCACGCGCGCAGGTCGCGCAGGAAGTCCTGGCCGTCGCCGTCCGGCAGACCCAGGTCGAGGATGACCAGGTCCGGCCGCCGCGTGCCCGCATCGATCAGGCCCTGGCGCAAGGTGCCGGTCTCGTGCACGGCCCAGCCCTCGCCCTCCAGGGCCAGACGCACGAAGCGGCGGATGTTGGGCTCGTCCTCGACGATCAGCGCCACGGGCGCGACGCTCGCCTGCGGTTCGTTCACGGTTGGACGCTCACGGTTGGAATTCCCTGTCTTCATCGAAGGCCGGCAGCGCCGGCGGCTGGCCCAGCGGCAGCGCCAGGCTGAATCGCGCGCCACCCTGCGGCGCCGCGCGCTCAGCCCAGATGCGGCCGCCGTGGGCCTGCATGATGGCACGGCAGATCGCCAGCCCCAGGCCGACGCCGGGCAGGTGCGACTCGCTGTGGCCGCGCGTGAATTTCTCGAAGAGCGCCTCCTCGCGGCCCGGCGGCAGGCCCGGGCCGTTGTCCTCGACGGACAGGCGCATCTCGCCGTTGCCGGCGCTGCTGGCGCTGCCGGCGCCAACGCCGTTGCCGCCGTTCCCGCCGGTGTCGACGCCCTCGTCGTTCAAGGCGCTCGAGCCCACGCCGCCGTGCGCGCGCGCGATCACGCGGATCTCGCTCCCCGGCGGCGTGTACTTCGCGGCGTTCTCCAGCAGGTTCGCCAGCACGCGCTCGATGAGCACCGCATCGAGCTCCACCAGCGGCAGCGTCGACGGCACGTCCAGCACCACGCGGTGCCGCGCCAGCGCCGTGCCCATCAGCTGCAGGCTGCTGCCGATGACCTCGTCCACCGGCTGCCATTGCCGGTTGAGCGTGAGCGCGCCGCTCTGCAACCGCGCCATGTCCAGCAGGTTGTGCACCATCGCGTTGATGCGCAGCGACTGCTGTTCGATCGCCTGCGCCGTCTCCGCGGCGCCGGGATCGAGCGCCCGCTTCGTCAAGGTCTCGGCCAGCCCCTGCAGCGCGGCCAGCGGCGTGCGCAGGTCATGCGAGAGCGCCGACAGCAGCGAGTTGCGCAGCCGCTCCGACTCGATCTGCAGCAGCGCCTGCTGCGCGACCTCGACGTAGTGCACGCGCTCCAGCGCCTGCCCCGCGATGCGCGCGGCCGTCTCCAGCTGCGCGCGGCGCTCCGGCAGCATCAGCGTCTGCGCGTCGCCGGGCCGCAGCGCGAGCACGCCGCGCGTGCGCATCGGCGCGCGCAGCGGCAGGTAGAACCACTGGCTGCCCGGCAGCGTGTCGGTGCCCAGGCCCGCGGCCTGCTCGTGATCCAGCGCCCAGCGCGCGGTGCCGGCGTCGGAGCGGTCGCCGACCGGCAGCGTCTCCTCCGTCGGCGACGGCTGCAGCCGGTCGTCGTCGTCGAGCACGTGCAGCAGCGCCCGCCCGCCGAACTGCTGCGCCAGCTGCTGTTCCGCCGTCGCGATGACCTGCTCGGTCTGCAGCGCGCCGGCCAGCTCGCGGGTGAGTTCGAAGAGTCCGCGCGCCCTCGCCTCGCGGTCCGACGACACGCGGGCCTCATACCGCAGCCCCGCCGTCAACTGCCCGGTGATCAGGCCGACCGCCAGCATCACGACGAAGGTGATCACGTATTGCACGTCGCTCACCGCCAGGCTCAGCCGGGGCGCGACGAAGAGGAAGTCGAACAGCGCGACGCTGAGGAAACTCGCCAGCACGGCCGGCCCGCGCCCCCAGCGCATGGCCACGCCCACCACGCCGAGCAGGAACAGCATGACGATGTTGTCGTTGGCGATGCCGTGCGACAGCGGCCAGCACACCGCGGCCACGCCGAAGCAGGCCAGCGTCGCCCAGAGGTAACGCCGCGGCGCGGCGCCGAAGGTTGGACCGGTGTCGTCGTCGTTGCTGCGCTGCGTGGCCGACGCGCCGACCTGGATCAGGTCCAGCTCCGGTGCGGCGCGGCCCAGGTGGGCCGCCAGGTCGCGGCTGCCCCAGCGGCGCAACGACGAGGACGCTGGCGGCGCGCCCCGCCCCATCAGCAGCTTGGACAGGTTGTGCTCGCGGGCGTAGTCGGCCAGCGCCTGCGCCGGGTCCTGCGCGGACAGCACCGCCGTCGTCGCGCCGAGATCCTGCGCCAGCCGCACCACGCGCAGGCAACGCTCGCGCCGCGCGTCGGGCAGGCGGTGCAACGCCGGCGTCTCGACGTAGACCGCATGCCAGCTCACCGTCAGCTGCTGCGCGAGCTGCGCGGCGCTGCGCACGACCGATTCGGCCTCGTCGCCGGGGCCGATCGCGCAGAGGATCGCGGCCTCGGTCTTCCACACCGCCGCGATGCGCTCGTTGCTGCGCCAGGCCTGGACGTCGTCCTCGACGCGGTCGGCCGTGCGGCGCAGCGCGAGTTCGCGCAGCGCCATCAGGTTGCCCTTGCGGAAGAAATGCTGGCCGGCGCGCTCGGCCTGTGCGCCCTGGTAGACCTTGCCGGCCTTGAGCCGCGCGAGCAGCTCGTCGGCCGGCGTGTCCACCAGCACGACCTCGTCCGCGCGATCGAAGAAGGTGTCGGGCAGCGTCTCCTGCACCCGCACGCCGGTGATGCCGCCGACGACGTCGTTGAGGCTCTCCAGATGCTGGACGTTGACCGTCGTGTAGACGCTGATGCCGTTGGCCAGCAGCTCCTCCACGTCCTGCCAGCGCTTGGGATGGCGCGAGCCGGCGACGTTGGAATGCGCCAGCTCGTCGACCAGGATCAGCGCGTCCGGCTGGTCGCGCAGGCGCTCGAGCGCGCCGTCGAGGTCGAACTCCGGCAGCGCCCGGCCTCGGTGGTCGACCTGGCGCATCGGCAGCCGCGGCAGGCCGTCGAGCAGCGCCGCGGTGTCGGCCCGGCCGTGCGTCTCGACCACGCCGATCAGCGGCGCGCGTCCCTGGTCCGCCAGCTGGCGCGCGGCCTGCAGCATCGCGAAGGTCTTGCCCACGCCGGCCGAGGCGCCGAAGTAGATGCGCAGCCGGCCGCGCGACTGCGCCTCCTCCTGCTGACGGAGCTGCGCCAGCAGGTTGTCGGGGTCAGGTCTTTCGTCGGACGGACTCGGCATCGCGGAATTGTCGCTTCGGAACGGACATCGGGGAGCACGCGGCTCCCCGAGCGGGTTTTGGCGGAACGGTCGCCAAGAAGGATCAGAAGGTCTTGGAGACGCTCAGCACCACGCCGGTGTCGCCGAGGCGCTTCGCGCGCGACGCGGCGGAATCGCCCGCCTGGTACAGCGCCTTGTCCGCGTCGGTGCCGACGACCGCCAGACCCAGCGTCAGGCCGCCGAGCTGCTTCATCTCCTTGGTCACGGACAGCTTCCAGTCGGTATAGGACAGGTCGCCGTACTTGCGCACCCACAGATGTCCCAGGTGCACGCCCGCATTGAAGCCCTGGCCCAGCTCGAAGCCGTAGTTCAGGTCCAGGTAGGACGTGCCCTTGGACGAGCCCTTGGCCGGCAGCGCGTTGAAGTAGGCGTAGCCGGCGGTCTCGCTGTCCAGGCCGAAGTAGTCGGTCGCGGCCACCGACAGCTTGGCCGAGAAGGCGCCCGCCGTGACGGCGGCGTACAGGTCGACGTTGTCGTACTTGTTGCCGGTCGGCTGGCCGGGCGCCGCGTTCAGGCGCGCGCCGGGATAGACGTAGGCCAGCGCGCCGACGTCCAGCGTGACGCTGTCGGCCAGCGGCAGCTTGTAGCCGCCGTACAGGTCCCACTCCATGCCGGCGCCGTTGTTGTAGCTGTTGCCCGAGACGTTGGACGCTCAGGTGCCCAGGTACAGGCCGCTGGCGTGGCTGTAGTCGAAGCCGGCCTGCACGGCCGGGCGCTTCCAGGTCTGGCTGATGCCGCGGAAGCGGTAGTCGCTGACGAAGGCCACGTTGCCGGTGAAGGTGTGCTCGGGCGTCGGCGCGGGCGCGGCGGCTGGCGCTTCGCCTTCGGCGCGCGCGGCGGCGTGCAGGAAGCAGGAGGAGATCAGGAACAGCGAGAGAAGACGGGTTTTCATGAACTGCGTGAACTGCTTGAGGGGGTTGTCGTTCTGTTTATGCGCTCGGCGCGGAGGCCGCCGCGGCCGGCGGCACTTCCGCCTGCTGCCCCGGCACCTTGTCGAGCGCCAGGTTGAGCTTGAGGACGTTGACGCGCGGCTCGCCGAGGACGGCGAGGTCGCGGGCCTCGGTGTTGGCCTGGATCAGGCGCTGCACGGCCTCGACCGGCAGGCCGCGTTCGCGGGCCACGCGGGCGGCCTGGTAACGCGCCGCGGCCATGCTGATGTGCGGATCCAGGCCGCTGGCGGAGGCGCTCACGAGGTCGACCGGCACCGGCGCGGTGTTGCCCGGATCGGCGGCCTTGAGCGCCTGGAGGCGGCCCTTCACCGCGTCGACCAGCGCGGGGTTGGTCGGGC
Source organism: uncultured Roseateles sp. (assembly GCA_946886855.1). The sequence goes on from CAMPJJ010000019.1 coordinate 8,963, forward strand.
CCTGGTTGGAGCCGCTGGAGCCGGTGGCGTTGTTGGCCATCGGCGCGGTGGCCGACGGGCGGCCCCAGAAGTAGCGCGGCGAGGAGAAGTTCTGCCCGATCAGCTCGGAGCCGACGACCTTGCCGCCCTGCAGGATGAGGCTGCCCTCGGCCTGGAACGGGAACATGGTCTTGGCGACACCGGTCACGAGCGCCGGGTACAGCAGGCCGGTGACGGCGCTGAGCAGCACGAAGCCGACGAGCGCGGGGCGCAGCATCCGCAACGGCGAATGGGACGTCGACAGGGGGTTGGAAGGCGTGGTTGTCATGATGGGGTTCTCCGCGTCACACGAGGTGGAGCGCGACCAGCAGCAGGTCGATCGCCTTGATGCCCACGAAGGGCACGATCAGTCCGCCGAGGCCGTAGAGCCACAGGTTGCGGCGCAGCAGCGCGGCCGCGCCGATGGGCCGGTAGGCGACGCCCTTGAGCGCCAGCGGGATGAGCGCGACGATGATCAGCGCGTTGAAGATGACGGCCGACAGGATGGCGGACGACGGGCTGTGCAGGCCCATCACGTTGAGCGCGGCCAGCTGCGGGTACACGCCCAGGAACATCGCCGGGATGATGGCGAAGTACTTCGCCACGTCGTTGGCGATCGAGAAGGTCGTCAGCGAGCCGCGCGTCATCAGCAGCTGCTTGCCGGTCTCGACGATCTCCAGCAGCTTGGTCGGATTCGAATCGAGGTCGACCATGTTGCCGGCCTCCTTCGCGGCCTGCGTGCCGCTGGCCATCGCCACCGCCACGTCGGCCTGCGCCAGCGCGGGGGCGTCGTTGGTGCCGTCGCCGGTCATCGCCACCAGGCGGCCTTCGGCCTGGTAGTCGCGGATCAGCTTGAGCTTGGCCTCCGGCGTCGCTTCGGCGAGGAAGTCGTCGACGCCCGCCTCGGCCGCGATCGCCGCGGCGGTGAGGCGGTTGTCGCCGGTGATCATCACCGTGCGGATGCCCATCTTGCGCAGCTGCGCGAAGCGCTCCTTGATGCCGCCCTTGACGATGTCCTTGAGCTCGACCACGCCCAGCACGCGGGCCTGGCCGTCGTTCAAGTCGGCCACCACCAGCGGCGTGCTGCCGCGGCGCGCCACTTCCTCGGCCACCGCGGTCACCTGCGCCGGCATCTGGCCGCCGTGCAGCTCGACGAAGCGGCGGATCGCGTCCACCGCGCCCTTGCGCAGCTGACGCTTGGGATGCTCGGGATCGCCGAAGTCGACGCCGCTCATGCGCGTCTGGGCGGTGAACGGGACGAAGTGCGCCTGCAGCGTCGCCAGTTCGCGCTCGCGCAGGTTGAAGCGCTGCTTGGCCAGCACGACGATGGAGCGGCCTTCCGGCGTCTCGTCCGCCAGCGAGGCGAGCTGCGCCGCGTCGGCCAGCAGCTGCTCCTGCAGCGTCGGGGCCGGCAGGAAGGCGCTGGCCTGGCGGTTGCCCAGCGTGATCGTGCCGGTCTTGTCGAGCATCAGCACGTCGACGTCGCCGGCGGCCTCGACCGCGCGGCCGGAGGTCGCGATCACGTTGGCCTGCATCAGCCGGCTCATGCCGGCGACGCCGATGGCTGACAGCAGGCCGCCGATGGTCGTCGGGATCAGGCACACGAGCAGCGAGACCAGCGCGGTGATCGACACGACGGTGCCCGCGCCGGCGGCCTCGACCGCGAACAGCGAGTACGGCAGCAGCGTCACGGTGACGACCAGGAACACCAGCGTCAGCGCCACCAGCAGGATGGTCAGCGCGATCTCGTTGGGCGTCTTCTGGCGCTTGGCGCTCTCGACCATCGCGATCATGCGGTCCAGGAAGGCTTCGCCCGGGTTGACGGCGATGCGCACGACGACCCAGTCCGACAGCACGCGCGTACCGCCGGTGACGGCCGAGAAGTCGCCGCCCGATTCGCGGATCACCGGCGCGGATTCGCCGGTGATGGCGCTCTCGTCGACCGAGGCGACGCCTTCGATGACCTCGCCGTCCAGCGGCACCAGATCGCCGGCCTCGACCAGCACGACGTGGCCCTTGCGCAGCTCTTCAGACGCGACCGGATGCCAGGACGAGCCGTGGCGCGGGGTCTCGAGCTTCTTCGCCCAGGTCTTCGCCTTGAGGCCGCGCAGCGAGGCGGCCTGCGCCTTGGAGCGGCCTTCGGCCAGCGCCTCGGCGAAGTTGGCGAACAGCACGGTGAACCACAGCCACAGCGCGATGGCGAGCATGAAGCCGGGACCTTCGGCGCCGGCCAGCTCCGGATTGGCGAAGCTCGCCAGCCACAAGCCGGTGGTGAGGATGCTGCCGGCGTAGACGACGAACATCACCGGGTTGCGCAGCTGCGTCGACGGGGCGAGCTTGATGAAGGCATCGCGGATCGCGGGCTTCACCAGCGCGGGATCCCACATGCCGGTCTTCGCGCTGGCGCGCGGGGCCTGCGGGTCCTGCCCTTGCGGACTGGGCGAACCGTGAGGGCCTTGGGGACCTTGCGGACCGGAGGATCCTTGGGGACCTTGCGGTCCAGGGGATCCCTTGGCGCCGCCGAGGACCTCGGTGCGTGCCGAAGCGGGCACCGACGTATGGAGGGTCTTGAGTTGATTGGTCATGATGGGCTCCGAAGCTTTACTTCCAGAGCATCAGGTGCTCGACGACGGGACCCAGCGCGAGCGCGGGCACGTAGTTCAGCAGGCCGACCAGGAGGACGGTGCCGATGAGCAGGACGACGAACAGCGGGCCGTGGGTGGGCAGCGTGCCCTCGCCGACGGGGATGCGCTTCTTGGCGGCCAGGCTGCCGGCGATGGCCAGCACGGGGACGATGACCAGGAAGCGGCCGAGCCACATCGCGATGCCGAGCAGCGTGTTGTAGAACGGCGTGTTGGCGGACAGGCCGGCGAAGGCGCTGCCGTTGTTGTTGGCCGCCGAGGTGAAGGCGTAGAGGATCTCGCTGAAGCCGTGCACGCCGGGGTTGGCGATGCCGGCCTTGCCGTCGGTCGCGAGGACCGCGATCGCGGTGCCCGCGAGCACGACGATGGGCGTCACCAGGATGGCGACGGCGCTCATCTTCATCTCGAAGGGCTCGATCTTCTTGCCGAGGTACTCGGGCGTGCGGCCGATCATCAGGCCGGCGATGAAGACGGCCAGGATCGCGAAGACCAGCATGCCGTACAGGCCGGTGCCGACGCCGCCGAAGACGACCTCGCCGAGCTGCATCATCACCAGCGGCACCGCGCCGCCGATGGGCGTGAAGCTGTCGTGCATCGCGTTGACCGCGCCGCAGGAGGCGGCGGTGGTCACGACGGCGAACAGCGAGCTGGCCGAGATGCCGAAGCGCGTCTCCTTGCCTTCCATGTTGCCGCCGGCCTGGAGCTCGGTGGCCTGGATGTCGACGCCCTGCGCGGCGACCAGCGGGTTGCCGGCCTGCTCGGCGGGCGTGGCGACCAGCACGCCGACGACGAACAGGATGCTCATCGCGGCCAGGATCGCGGCGCCCTGGCGGCGGTCGCCGACCAGTTGCCCGAAGCTCAGGCACAGCGCGGCCGGGATCACGAAGATCGCGACGATCTGCAGCAGGTTGGTGAACGGGGTCGGGTTCTCGTACGGATGCGCGGAGTTGGCGTTGAAGAAGCCGCCGCCGTTGGTGCCCAGCATCTTGATGGCTTCCTGCGAGGCGACCGGACCCATCGCGAGCGACTGCTCCTGCGTGTGCTGGTTCTCCATCACGGGCTCGCCCTTGGCGTCCTTCAGCGGCTGGCCGTCGGCGCCGAGCTTGGGCGTCTGGTAGTCCTGCGCCTCGACCGTCTGCACGGTCTTGTAGCCGTCGAAGTTCTGGATCACGCCCTGCTGGACGAACACGACCGCGATCACGAGGGCCAGCGGCAGCAGCAGCCACAGCGTGCAACGCGTGATGTCGGCCCAGAAGTTGCCGACATGGCCGGACAGGCGCGAGGCGAAGCCGCGGATCAGGGCGAACACGACCGCGATGCCGGTGGCGGCGGACAGGAAGTTCTGCACCGTCAGCGCGAGCATCTGCGTGAGGTAGCTCATCGTCGACTCGCCGCCGTAGCCCTGCCAGTTGGTGTTGGCGACGAAGCTGATGGCGGTGTTGAACGCCGAGTCCGGCGTCACCGCGCCCATCCCCTGCGGGTTGAGCGGCAGCACGCCCTGCAGGCGCTGCAGCGCGTAGACCGCGAGCACGCCGATGAAGTTGAAGATCAGCAGCGCGATGGCGTACTGCTTCCAGCCCATGCCCTCTTCCGGCTTGATGCCGGCGAGGCGGAAGATCGGCCGCTCGATGGCGGCGATCCAGCCGGGCATCTGCCCTTTGGCGAGCGCGGTGATCCAGCGCGCGAGCGGCCAGGCCAGCAGCAGCGTGACGACGAGGTAGAGGGCCAGGTTGGCCCAGGCGAGGTTCGTCATGTCAGAACTCCTCCGCCCGCCACAGGGCGACCAGGAGATAGACGAACAGACCGGCGGAGATCAGTCCGGTCAGCCAGTAGAGCGCGCTCATGGCTTGGCCTCCAGGCGATGGCTGGCGACTGCCAGGCCCACGGCCACGAGGAACAGCACGACGCTCAATCCGAGAAAGAGTGCATCCATTTTTTTGGGGTCCCATGCCCCCTCCATGAGGGCGTGATGGGATGGATGAACTCTAGGAACGGCGGCCTCAAGGGGCTGTAGAAGCTCGGGGCGGGGGTATCAAGATTCCATAAAGATCGCTCCCCGGCGCTCCTCGGCGCTCCACGAAACGCCGCTTCGGCCGGACATGTTTCAAGATGAAGCGGTTGTGACGTTGTCCACAACTCACCGGGAAAATCCGGGGTTGCGGTTATTGCATAGGGATTCCGTCGCCGTCGTCACCGAAGATCCTGGCCTTTCCAAAAGCGCCAGGAAGTCAGCCTCATGAACCGCCGCCACCTGCTCCAGAACCTCGCCGCCCTCGCCGGCGCCGGCAGCCTGCCTGCCTTCGCCGACAACGCGCGCATCGTGCTGGGCCAGTCCGCGCCCTTCAGCGGCCCGGCGAAGGAACTGGGCGAGCAGTTCAAGGAAGGCGCGATGCTGGTCTTCGACCAGGTCAACCAGCGCGGCGGCGTGAACGGGCGGCGCATCGAGCTGCGCAGCATGGACGACGGCTACGAGCCGGAGCGCTGCGCGGCCAACACGCGGCGCCTGATCGAGGACGGCGTCAACGCGCTGTTCGGCTACGTGGGCACGCCCACGACGCTGGCGGCGGTGCCGCTGCTGACGGCGGCCAAGATCCCGCTGGTGGCACCGTTCACCGGCGCGGAGGCCTTGCGCACGCCGTTCAACCGTTTCCTGTTCCACATCCGCGCGTCCTACAACGACGAGGCGGCGGAGATTGTCAAGCAGCTGACCGCGGTGGGCATCACGCGCGTGGCGGTGTTCTTCCAGAACGACGCCTACGGCCAGGCCGGTCTGGCGGCGGTCACCGCGGCGCTCAAGCAGCACAAGCTGGCCCCGGTGTCGCAGGGCACGGTGGAGCGCAACTCGGTGGACGTGGCCGCGTCGGTGACCGCGGTGATGGCGGGCAAGCCCGAGTGCATCGTGCAGGTGGCGGCCTACAAGTCCTGCGCGGCCTTCATCCGGGGCGCGCGCAAGATCGGCTTCCTGGGCAACTTCTACAACTTCTCGTTCGTCGGCGCGCAGGCGCTGGCGTCGGAACTGGGCAAGGACGCGCGCGGCGTGGTGGTGTCGCAGGTCGTGCCCTTCCCGTTCTCGGGCCTGACGCCGATCGCCGGCGAATACCTGCAGCGCGCCAAGGCCGCGAAGGTGGACGTGAGCTACACCGGGATGGAAGGCTTCGTCGCCGCCAAGACGATGGTGGAAGGCCTCAAGCGCGCCGGCAACGACCCGACGCCGGCCAACATCATCAACGGCCTGGAGGCGCAGAGCCAGCTCGACCTGGGCGGGTTCTTCATCAGCTTCTCGGCACAGCGCCACGCCGGATCGCGGTACGTGGACATGACGATCCTCACGGAGGACGGCAAGGTCCGGCGTTGACAATGCAGCGGCCACCTCCGGCCGCTTCAGAATGTCCATGCCGATGCCCCGATCGACACCGCGCTTGATCCTGCTGCTGGCCGCAGCGTTCCTGCTTTGCGCGTGCCGGTCCACGCCTTCCACGCCTTCCCCCTCTTCCACCTCCGCGCCCTCCACGGCCAACAGGCAAGACCTGGCCCCCGACGCCCGGATCGGGCGCATCGAACGGGGGCTCGTTCCGCTAGACGCCTCGCGCCGGGAAAGCGGGCCGCCACGGTCGATCGCCGAGCGCATGGCGGATCTCCGCATCCCCGGTCTGAGCGTCGCGCTCTTCGATCAGGGGCACCTCCAGTGGGCGCAGGGCTACGGTGTCCGCGACGCGGTGACGCGCGAGCCCGTCGATCCGTCGACCTTGTTCCAAGCCGCCTCGATCTCCAAGCCCGTGAGCTCGGTCACCTTGTTCCGGCTGGTGGATCAGGGGACGCTGACCCTCGACGAGGACGTGAACGACCGGCTGCGCAGCTGGAAAGTGCCTGAGAACGCCTTCGACCGGATCGAGAAGGTCACGCCGCGCCGCATCGTCACCCACATGGCCGGGCTGACCGGCCATGGTTTCGGCGGCTATGCGCAAGGGGACGCGCTCCCGACGGTCCGGCAGATCCTCGACGGCAGCCCACCGGCCAATTCGGCCGCCGTGCGCGTGGACGCCGTGCCCGGAACGCTCGAACGTTATTCCGGCGGGGGCTTCATGGTGCTGCAGCTGCTGATGGAGGAGGCCTCGGGGCGTCCTTTCACGGCGCTCGCGCAGGAGGCCGTCCTGCTGCCCGCAGGCATGCGGGATAGCACGTTCTCGCAACCGTTGCCCCCCGCGCTGGCGGGTCGGGCGGCGGCGGGTCACACGTCGGATGGCGAGCGCCTGAAGGGGCGTTATCACGTCTATCCCGAGCTTGCCGCGGCGGGGCTCTGGACCACGCCGTCCGATCTCGCCCGATTCATGCTGGCGGTCGACCGCTCGGCCCGGGGCGAGCCGGACGGACTGCTCAGTCCCACCAGCGCGCGCACGATGTTGACCCGGGTTCCCGGCGGGGATGGCCAGGGCTTCGATCTCTCGGGCACGGGCGAGGCGCTCCGCTACAGCCATGCTGGCGGCAATGCGGGCTTCAGGTGCTATGCGGCGGCCTTCGCCGGCACGGGCCGCGGCGTGGTGCTGATGACGAATTCCGACGAGGGCGACCGCCTCGTGCGCGAAGTGACGCGAGCCATTGCCCGCGAGTACGGTTGGCCGACGCTGCGCGATTAAAGCGCCAGGTCAGCTCATCGAGGGAAGGACAAGGCCCCGTGCGGCCAGCAGGCCTCGAATACCATCGCCGTCCATGACTCCGATTCAGCAATGGCATGCCACCCGCAGCCTGCGCCTGCTCTGGCAGACGCTGCGCGACATGATGGTCTCGATGGGGCCGCTGCTGCTGCTCGGCGGCGGCCTGCTGGTCGCGGCCTACTGGTGGCTGGATCCGCAGCCGCCGCGCCAGGTGCGCCTGGCCACCGGCCCGGCCGGCAGCGCCTACGCCGCCTTCGGCGAGGGCTACGCGAAGGTGCTGGCGCGTGAGCGCATCCAGGTCGCGCTGATCGCCAGCGAAGGCGCGCAGGACGATCTGGCCCATCTGCGCGCGGGCACGGCCGATGTGGGCTTCGTGCGCGGCGGCATGGCCGATCCGGTGGCCGATACCGAGGCCGGCATCGTTTCGCTGGGCAGCCTGTTCTACGAGCCGATCTGGATCTTCTATCGCCGCGATCTCGGCATCGCGCGCCGCCAGCCCGGCGGCGAACTGCAGCGCCTGACCCAGTTGCGCGGCCTGCGCGTCAACGTGGACCAGGACGGCAGCGGTGTCCCCCAGATCGTCGAGAAGCTGCTGACGCTGAACCAGCTGAAGCCGGCCGATCTGCAGCTGTCCAATCTGTCGCCCGACGATGCCGGCGCGGCGCTGCGCGAGGGCCGGCTGGACGCCGCGGTGCTGATCTCGGCGCCGCAGTCCCGGCTGATCCGTGCGCTGCTGCGCGACCCGGCCATGGCGCTGATGGCCTTCGAGCAGAACGAGGCCTATTCGCGCCACCTGCCCTTCCTCTCCACCGTGACGCTGCCGCGCGGCGTGGTGGACCTGGCGGCGGACCTGCCGCCGCACGACGTGCCGCTGCTGGCCACCACCACCGCCCTGCTGGCGCGCGAGCAGACGCACCCGGCGCTGCGCCAGCTGTTCGCGCAGGCGGCGCTGGGACAGCACAGCGAGGCCGGCTGGTTCAACGGCGCGCGCGACTTCCCCAACACCCGCACCAGCGAGCTGCCGGTCAGCGCCGAGGGCGACCGCGCCATCAACGGCACGCCGCCGGCCTGGGCGCGCTACCTGCCCTTCTGGGCGGGCAATCTGCTGGAACGCATGTGGCTGGTGGTGGGCGGCCTGCTGGTGCTGATGCTGCCGCTGTCGCGCGTGGTGCCGCCGCTCTACACCTTCCGCGTGCGCTCGCGCGTGTTCCGCTGGTATGCGCGGCTGCGCGAGGTGGAAGCCAAGCTGGAAACCGGCACCGGGGGGCGCGAGGCCTTGCTCGACGAGCTGGACGAGCTCGACCGCGTCACCCACCGCATCGCGGTGCCGCTGTCCTATGCCGAAGAGCTCTACGCGCTGCGCAACAACATCCATGCGGTGCGCAAGCGCCTGCTGGCGCAGCGGCCCCCTCAGGCAGACGGAGCGACCGGCTGATCAGCGAGCCGCCCTGACCCGGCGCCTTGCGTGACCCTGGGCCTGCACGCCCGAGCCCGGCGGGGTTCGACCGCTCAGACCTTGGCGAGAAAGGCCGCGGCATCCCCCGCTTCGCACTGCCAGTCTGCGAAGACCCCGACCAGATTGCATTCCACGCAGTGGCAAGCGATGTAGTACCAGCGCACGTCATGGGTGCCCTCGTACACGGAGACGCCGGACATCAGCTCGAACACCTCGTTCTCGCACACGCACTCGTGCGTCTCGGGCGCGGCTTCTTCCAGGTGGTCCGCGCTGTCGCCCATCAGGTGGTCCCGCCCGCAGTCGGTGCAGGTGCGGATCGCCACGCCGGCGTCTTCATCGCTCTGAAGCGCAAAGGTCCGGCACCCGCAATCGCATTTGGACGCGGCAAACCGGACGGCCTCGTGGCGGTTCGCAATGCTGTAGCTGCGCAGCTCGGCTTGGGTATCGCCGGACGTCGTCCCGTACCAGAACTCGCCCTTCTTCGTCAGTGCCATCGATGCTGCTCCATTCGTCAACGTGAGGCGTCCCGGCAGGCCTGACGCCAGGCTCGCCCCGATCCTTCGGATTTTGCCTGGAGGCCCGGCGAGTCGTCGTCGACCCCGATCAGTAGCGAAACTACGGACTGAAACAACTGCTCGACCTCAGTGGAAAGGGCAAACGGCGCGACTTGGTAGTTTTCCTACGGAATTTCTGCGCCGGCCTGTCTACAGTGGACGTACTTTCCGAGCCCGGAAAGCCGGCCATGGCAGGCAGTCGAATGGCCGAATCCAGCCGCCCCGCGACGAGGGCGGCGGCCAATCAACACCGGAGACCACATGCCTCAGCTGCCCTTCTCGAGCCGCCGGCTCGCCCACGCCCTGACCGCCGCCGTCAGCGCCGCGCTCGCCGCCTTCGCCAGCCCCGCGCAGGCGCTCAACCCGAACGCCACGTCGGTGCAGATGTTCGAATGGGCCTGGCCCGACATCGCCACCGAATGCACGCAGTGGCTGGGCCCCAAAGGCTTTGGCGGCGTGCAGATCTCCCCGCCGGGCGCGTCCAAGAACGCCAACGGCTGGTGGGGCGTGTACCAGCCGGTCAACTACGCCAACCTGACCAGCCGCATGGGCACGCCCGCCCAGTTGCAGAGCATGATCAGCGCCTGCCACGCGGCCGGTGTGCGCGTCTATGCCGACATCGTCGTCAATCAGATGGCCGACGGCAGCGGCACCGCCACGGACGGCTCGACCTGGAACGCCGCGACGCTGAGCTACCCCTTCTTCAGCGCCAGCGACTTCCACGCCAACTGCACGATCAACGACGCCGACTACAACTCGCCGTCCGGCCGCAGCAACGTGCAGAACTGCCGCCTCGGCGGCCTGCCCGACCTCGCGACCGAGAGCAGCTACGTCCAGGGCCAGATCGTCAACTACCTGAAGGCCCTGCTGGCGCTGGGCATCGACGGCTTCCGCATCGATGCGGCCAAGCACATGCCTGCCAGTGCCTGGACGTCCATCATGAGCGCGGTGAAGGCGACCTATCCCAAGACCCTGCAGGGGGAGAACATCTGGCTCACGCAGGAGATCATCAACGACGGCGAGGTGGACCGGCCCAGCTACTTCCCCATCGGCACGATCAATGAGTTCCAGTTCCCGTACGCGATGCGCGACGTGTTCCGGGGCAACAACGGCAACACCCTGTCCAGCATCCCGAGCATCATGGGCACGTGGGGCAACTGGGGCGGCACCTGGGGCTTCATCCAGCCGCAGAACGCCACGGTCTTCGTCACCAACTGGGACACCGAGCGCAACGGCAGCTCGCTGAACATCAACAACGCCGCCAACAACGACGCCGCCAACCAGCGCTACACGCTGGCCAACATCTTCATGCTGGCCCAGGGCTACGCCGAGGCGCAGCTGTACTCCGGCTTCAAGTTCAGCAACACCGACGCCGACCGCCCCACGACCAGCCCCTACAGCGGCGGCGTGCCGCAGATCAACGTGGTGTGGGACTTTGCCCACCGCTGGACGCCGCTGGCTAACATGGTGGGCTTCCGCAATGCCAGCATCGGGCAGGCGCAGCAGAACTGGATCGTCGGCGACAACGGCAACCAGGTCGCCTTCAGCCGCGGCAACGTCGGCTTTGTCGCGCTGAACAACAGCGGCAGCGCCTGGACCCGGAGCTTCGCCACCGGCCTGCCCGCCGGCACGTATTGCAACGTCATCAACGGCACCAAGAACGCCGCCGGCACCGGCTGCACGGCCGACTCGGTCACCGTGGACGGCAGCGGCAACGCCAGCTTCACCGTGCCGGCCAACAGCAGCGGCAGCACGCCGGCGGTGGCGATCTACGCGGGCCAGAAGACCACCGGCGGCGGTGGCGGCGGCACCGGCACCTGCGCCGTGACCTTCACCATCGCCAACGCCAACACGGTGGTGGGCCAGAACCTGCGCGTGGTGGGCAGCGTGACCGGCCTGGGCGCCTGGGCGCCGGGTTCGGGCTTCGCGCTGACCATCCAGGGCTCCGGCGCCAACGTGCCGTGGACGGGGACCGTCAACCTGCCCGCCGGCACGGCGGTCCAGTACAAGTACGTGAAGTGGAACGGCTCGACCGCCGTCTGGGAAAGCAACCAGACCACGAGCAGCGGCAACCGCGAGTTCACGAGCTGCGCGAGCGGCTCTCAGGCGCGGTCTGACGGCAGCTTCAAGTTCTGAGTCGAGGCGCGCTGACTCACGGGCGGAGTCGTCGGAAGTCGATGGGCGGGATCAGCCGCTGCGTGCATGCACAAGTTGCCCGCGGAAGGGCGAATCGGTTTCCGCCGTTCTGACCCATGCACGGATCCAGAGGTTCAACGCGAGGTGCTCGGCATGGCCGACACCTCGCGGTCTCGGGAACTCGCTCTCAAGACGCGACCTTCCTCCGATCCTCATCCACCGCGCGCTCCACCACGCCGAGCATCCCCAGCCCTTCGCGCAGCGACTCCTTCACCGCGTTGGCCACGTGCTTGGCCGGATCGCTCTCCGCGCTGTTGTCGGCGAGCATGGACAGCATCGACGCGCCGCTCACCAGCAGTGCGCGCAGATTGGCCAGCGCCGAGCCCGTCGTCAGATCTGCGCGCAGGCAGATCGCATCAGAGCCGAGACGCGGCCCGAAGATCTGCGGCTCGGTCATGCCCCAGCCGTGCTGCAGCTGGATCAGCGTCTGCTGATCGCAGCCCGCGAGCGGATGGCGTTGGCGCATCGGCTTGTCGGACTCGTCGATGCGTGCTTGTTGGAAACTTGCCATGTCGTACTACCTCGATCAAGGTTGGACGCCACCGGCTCCGACGTTGAAGGCGACATGCCTTCGGATCGACCGGAGAGGTGGGCGAGATGTCAAAAGCACGGCAATGACGTGATGGCCATCCTCGCGGAGAGGCCCATCTCGCCCATGATCGAGAGATCAGGGACGCGAGCACCGATCGCAGGATCGGTGCCGGAATTGCACGGCGCTTTTGAAACACCGGGGTCCATGCTCCGTCCGATCGGGACTTCGTTCTCTGATCTATGTCAAAGACTTCGGGCGGTTCGTTCCTTAGAGGGAGTGCGGGGGATGAGATCGCACCTTGGAGGGTCAGGACTTGTCAGTTCAATCTGGGGCCCGACGTTGCTCGTCTCAGGTCGGCGTTCCCAAGAATTCTGAAGTTGATAGGCTTGCGGCGCGAGCTGATCCGCTTCGCCGTTTTGCAGCGATCTCGGTCAGCGGGCGCCGTGCGCCGTGCGACGCGCGACCGGTCCTGAGCGCCTTTCGGTCATCCACGCGTCGGCCGGGTCAAGCTCCGGCCGTCCGCTCTGATTGTTAGACCGTTCGTTTAATGTTGCCGCCCGAGTTCAGGATGTTCGAGTGACCGCTGCGAGGTCCCTCATGCAGGCACGAGCACTCCAGTGATCACCTTCGAAACGATGTCGAGGAGGCGGCCTCGGCGCGACCATCGCGTACGGAGCCATCAAGGCTGCGCCAGCAACCGGATCGCATGCCGGTCTTCCCGAGGGGCAGCGCCACCTGATCGGATGTTGGCGGGCCGAAGCTGCTGCGCGTGTCGGCTGGTTCTGAGTGCGCGTTCAGCTACTGCCGGATATGGCAGCGCTGCAGCGCTGGCAGGGACTTGAAACACCGTGCGCGGGGACCGCATCAGGCTGATCTCAGTCGTTTCCAAGTCAGGTCCTGACCGGCCGCTCGCGCCAAGACTGGCCCCGCGGGTCGGGGCGCTTGGCCGACGGCTTTGCCATCCAAATCGGTCGCTCGGCAGCGGCGCCCGTCTCGAGCCTTCGTGAGCGGCCGCCTCCGCTCGTCGCGACGAGCTGATGTCGACCCGCAGCAGACGTTGCCCCCTTGAGATGGTTGGTATGCAGGCTGATTGAAGCCTCCTCGAAATCTTGATCCAGCCGGGAGTAGAGAATCCAAACCCATGGAGCCTCTACATGAAGAAATCCAGATTCACTGACAGCCAGATCGTTGCGATCCTCAAGGAGGTCGAGCTTGGCGGCAAGGTTGGCGAGACGTGCCGCAAGCACGGAATCAGCGAGCCGACGTACTACAAATGGAAGAGCCGCTTCGCCGGCATGAACGTGTCGAGCCTGGCGCAACTGCGGGAGCTGCAGGACGAGAACGCGCAGCTCAAGCGCATGTACGCGGAGCTGGCATTCGGCGAAAACCGGAGCACTGCCCTGTCCCTTCAAATGTGACCTCGAGGTTGACCTTCGTCACGCCTGGTGTCGCACGCGAATTCACAGAATGGCGCCTGTACGTCTGATGGGGAGGGGCACAACGATGCCGACGTTTTCTGAACTCTGGAAGCAGCACCCCAATGTCGCCGGTGACGCGCCGATCCTCGACAAGACGGTCTATGAGAACCAATGCGCGATCAATCTTTCTGCCGCGATGATGCGTTGCGGGATCGACTTGAAGTCGTTCGGGGGCGCTCGCTCCTGGGAGAAGGACAAGCCGAAATATCCGATCCGCGCTGAAGAGCTGGCGGCCTGGCTCGACAGGAATGCCGCGGTCCTTCCTGGGAAGATCCAGAAGTTCGCCGGCAAGGACGTGGCGACCTCGTTTGAGAAGATCAAGGGCAAGCAAGGGGTGATCTTCATCAAGGACTACTACGGTCCCGGGCTCAGCGGTGATCACATCGATCTGTTCAAGGAATCTCGTATGACGGACACCTCTTCCTGGTTCCGCATCGCCACAGGCTTTGCCATCCAGGGCTTCTGGAGCGACTACAGAAAGGCCAAGGCCATCTGGTTCTGGCAGATGACATGAAGCGTGTACTGTTCACCGTCCTTGGCTCAGTCCTTTTCGCTCTGGTGTCCTATGGACTCGTGGAGCTCTTTGCCCTTTGGTACGGCCCCCGCTACATCAAGTCCGATTCCGACATCGGGGATGCTTTCATGGGAGCCTTCGCCTTCATGCTGATCTGCCTGATCGCGGGCGGCATCGTGGGCTACAGGTGGGCAGGTCGAAGAGGCCGACTCTGAGCGCTGGCTGCCCTTGTTGCTCGGCGGTCCGCGTCGCGACTAGCCAAGAGTCATTTGCGCCCGTCCCGCCAACCCGGCAACATGGGCCGCTCGCCGCCGGGCCGTCCGGCGGCACCTTGCAGGGAGCTTGTCATGGCACGTGCCGTCGTTCCAGGTCCGATCGGGTTGGACGTCGCCCGGCTGACGTCCGATCCGGGCACGAAGTGGATTGGCGACTCGCCGCGCCCAGGGCCGATCGGCCTGGACGCGTCCGCGGGCGACAACTGGCTGCTCGTGGGCGCCGACTTCACGCCGCCCGCCAACGCCCCCTACGTGCCCGCGCCGCAGAAGCCTATCGCCACGCCCGAGGGCGAGGCCCGCGGGCTGACGACCGGTGAGATCGCGATGGCGCGGCTGCTGTTCAAGGACGCGCTCGACTACACGATCATCAAGGTCCACAACGACGAGTACCTGCCCTTCGGACTGCAGCCCGACGACACCGCCATGACGCCCAACGGCGAGATCTACTTCAACCCGAAGCACTTCAAGGAAGACTTCTCCGTCACCGACGTCTACACCCGCCAGTGGTTCATCCATGAGATGGTGCACGTCTGGCAGTACCAGCTCGGCTATCCGGTGCGGCTGCGCGGCGCGATCCGCATCGGCCTCGGTTATGACTACGAATTGAAGTCGGGAACCACCCTCGGCGACTACAACATGGAGTCGCAGGGCGACCTGCTGGCCGACTACTTCGCGCTGAAGCACATGAATGCGCCCGAGGCGATGCGGCAACAGCAGTTCGCCAATCAGATCACGCTCTTCGAAGAGGTACTGAATGCCTTCCTCCAGAACCCGTCCGACAAGTCGAACCTGCCTTGAATCCGCGCTGGCGCTCGCCTTCTGCGCCTCGCTGAGCACGGCCTGCGCCACGTCCCGCATGGGCGACGCCGAGGTCCGGCTGCAGGACGGCCAGCCCTGCTTCACCATCTCCGCCAAGGAGGCCGCACGGGGACCGACGATCCGGCTGCAGGCAGTGATCGTGAGCGACACCTCCGTCTCGCCTGTCGGCAGGGTCTGGTCGGTGATGCTCGATCAGCAGCGCCTGCCGACGATGTCGCCCGAGCGCTGCGCCGCCTATGGGCAGACGCCGGAGGGCGCCACGGCCAAGCCCACGCCGGTGCCCGAGCTTCAACCGGGCAAGGTCTATCAGGTGCACCTGAACACGAGGTCGTCGGATTCCTCCGATCCCACGCGCGGGTACGTCGGCAAGTTCTGCTTCATGCCCGATGGGGCGAACGGTCAACGGCTGGTCGCGCTGAAGCCCGGTTCGCGCGAGTGGATGGAAGAGGTCTGCCGCTGAGGTCTCGTTGCCTCACTGCGGAGAGCCCGCGCGCTGCGCGCGCCCCTCACCCCGGCTCTCTCCCGCAAGCGGGAGAGGGAGTCGGAGAGCCTCAGCGCATCACCTTCGCCAGGTGGCTGGCCATCATCCCCGCCGCGATGCGCGCGACTTCCTTGGGCTTGAGGCTCTCGTCGAAGAGCATTTCCACCGTCGCGTAGATCAGCTCGACGACGATGCGGCTCGCCAGCTTGAGCTCCGCGCGCTTCGCGCCCGGCAGCGCCTTCATCAGCAGCCGCGTCTGCGCCTCCGTCACCGCGGCGTGCGAAGCCAGCCGTACTTCCTGCAGCGCCGGCACGGCCCGCATCGCCCGCATGATCCACACGCCCGCCGGCGTGTCGCGCGTGACCGCGTAGGTATCGAGCAGCAACTCGGCCAGCGCCTCCTCCAACGCCGGCACGCCGCCGCGGATCACCTCCACCGACACGCGCCTGGCCACGCAGTCGTTCTGGCGTTGCATCAGGCGCTGTCCCAGCTCGTGCAGCAGCGCGTACTTGTTGGGGAAATAGCGGTACAGCGCCGGCGGCGACACGCCCGCCCGCATGCACACCAGGTTGGTGGACAGCCGCTCCACGCCCACTTCGATCAAGGTCTGCGCGGCGGCTTCGAGAATGCGTTCGTAGGTCTCCGTGGCGCGCTGCTGCGCGGGCAGCTTCTTCGCGGCCAATGAGGGCTCCGGTGTGGAGTCCGAAGCGATGTCGGATGTCTTGCGGCGCGTCTGGGGCATGGGCATGGACCGGCGTGAGCACTGCGGGATTGTTCCAGGGTCGGCGAGCACCCCGGAACGATAGCCATGACTATAAGATCTCCGCTCATCTTCCAACGCATGGTTTGCGCCGAGATGAGCACACTTCCCCTCACCGCAACGGCGCCCGCCTCGACCAGCACGCGCGCGGCGCAGGCGCTGGCGATCGTCGTCGGCTCGGTCGCGCTGCTGATGCTCGGCCTGCAGCCGCTGCTGCTGGGCGCGCTGCTCGAGGCCGGCCATGTCACCCTGGAAGGCGTCGGCCTCGTCGCCATGGGGGAGATCGTGGCCCTGGGCCTGGGCGTGCTGATCGGCGACCTGGCGCTGCCGGTGCGTTCGCTGCGGTCGATCACCGTCCTGGCCGCCCTCGCCGCGGCGGCGCTGAACCTCGTCACCATGCGGGTCGCGGGCGATCTGGCCCTCGGTCTCGTCCGCGCCGGCGCCGGGATCGCCGAAGGCCTGATGGTCTGGAGCACCACCGCGGTCATCGTCCGGGCGGCCGTGCCCGAGCGGCTCGCCGGGCTTTTCTTCGTCGTGCAGACCCTGGCGCAGTCCGTGCTCGGCCTCGCGCTGGCGCATCTCGTCATTCCCTCGCACGGCTGGCCGGGCGGCTTCGCGGTGCTGGCCGGGCTGTGCGGCGCGGCCGCGCTCCTCGCCCTCGCCTTCGCCCGGCCGCTCGGGCCGCTCACGCCCACGGTGAGCCAGGTCGGCATCGGCATGACCTGGACCCGGCCGCGCATCGGCACGCTGCTGGTCGTCTTCCTCCAGCTCGCCACCCTGGGCGCGCTGTGGGCCTATGCGGAGCCGCTGGGTACCCGCGCCGGCTTCTCCCCGTTGGCCGTCCAGACGCTCATCGCCGCCGGACTCGGCATGCAGGTCGTCGGCGGCAGCGTCGGCACGTGGCTCGTGCGGCGCCTGCCGGTACGCTTCGTCCTGCTCGGCTGCGCGGTCGTGCTCGGGCTCAGCGCCCTCGGCATCGCGCAAACGGAACAACGCGGCACCACGGGCTTCGCCGCACTCTGCGGGCTGTTCACCTTCACCTGGCTGTTCATGCTGCCGTTCCAGATGGCGCTCGCCTTCCGCGTCGACGGCAGCGGGCGCGTCGCCTCGCTGGTGCCGGCCGCCCAGCTCTTCGGCAGCGCGTTCGGGCCGCTGATGGCCTCGCTGGTCGTCACCGGCGACGAGGTCGCGCCGGTGCCCTTCGTGGCTGCGGGGTTCGCGGCGCTGGCGATCCTCGCGCTGCCATCGACGCGCGCACCCGTCCTGCCCGCAGCGGATTGATAGAAGGCTTCCGTACTTCCAACGTCGACCGCCAGGGTTTCTCCGCAAATCAAATTCGATAGTCATCGCTATACCATAGCCATCACTATCCAATTGACGCGAGGGCAGGACCCTCCGGAGAGGACGCGATGGCAGCTCGACAAGCCCTTCCCCGACGAAGCGCCCCCAGGACATCGGCCTGGCCGACCGTGGGGACGACGATCGCGACGCTGTGCCTCGCGCTGCTCCCGGGTCTGGCGACGGCCGTCGGACCGGACGACGCCAAGGGCCGATGGCTGAGCGCCGACGGCGGCGCCGTCATCGAGTTCAAGCCCTGCGAGGACAAGCCGGCCGCGCTGTGCGGCCGCATCGTCTGGGACAAGGACGCCGGCAAGGCCGACGACACCTGCGGCATCCAGATCGCGCAGCTGGACCGCTACGAGAACGAGGCCTGGCGCGACGGCTGGGTCTACGACCCGCGCGACAAGAAGAAATACAAGGGCGCGCTGCGCGTGAAGAGCGGCGACCTCTACATCCGCGCCTACATCGGGACCGAGATCCTCGGTCAGACCGAGCAGATGAAGCGCGTGGCGGAACTGCCCGCCTCGCCCGTCTGCAAATCCTGAACACCGGCACGCCCGAACGCCCGAACGCGCGAACGCCTGACCGAGGAGATCCGAGATGACCCGCAAGACCATCGCCTGCTCGCCCTTCGAATCCGTCGCGGCCCATGCGCCTCGCCTGGCCCTGTGCGCCTTCGCGACGATGACCGCCCTCTGCCCCCTCACCGCCCGCGCCGACGAGACCGGTACCGCCACGATGGCCGTCGACACGGAAGTGAAGCTGCTCTCCGACCTGCGCAACCGCGGCGTGTCGGATTCCGGTCGCAAGCCGTCGCTGCAGCTGGGCGTCCAGATCGCGCACGAGTCCGGATTCATCGGCCTCGCGCAGCTGTCCACGGTAAGCAGGAAGGCCTTCACCGACGGCGACGGCCTCAACCTGCTGCTCGGCACCGGCTACCGCTTCGGCGATCCCGACGGCTGGCACTTCGGCCTGGGCCTGGCCAAGGAGTTCTTCCCCGGCGCGAAGTTCGACGCCCCGCACGGCATCGACATGGAAGCCGGCGTGCCGGTGGACTTCCGCCGCACCCGCTACGACACCGCCTACGCCGTGCTGGAGATCGGCTGGGGCAAGCTCGAAGGGCGCATCCTCAACGTGCTCTCGCGCACCTACCGCGGTGCGGACACCGGCGGCGTCTGCGGCCAGATCCTCGTCGCCGGCGTCGATCCCACGCCGGCGCTCGAGTGCTACGGCCGCGGCGACAACAACTCGCGCGGCAGCATGCTCTACGAGCTGGCCTATCGCCATCCGCTCACGCCGACCACGACGCTGAACCTGCACGCCGGCACGCAGAAGATCCGCCACTTCAAGGAGGCGGACTTCAGCGACTACTCGATCGGCGTCACGCACCAGCGCTGGGGACTGAGCTTCACCGCCGAATGGGTCGCCACCCGCACCCACCGGCCGGAGCTCTTCATGATCCCCGACGGCGACGGCTGGAAACGCCAGGACAACAACACGCTGGTGGTGTCCGTGTCGCGCAAGTTCTGATGAGCGCGCCGGTCTCATCGGCCTCGCCGCTGGTGCTCGCGGTCGACCTGGGCACCAGCGGCTGCAAGTGTGCCCTGGTGACCCTGGGCGGCGAGGTCCTGGCCTGGGCCTTCCGTCCCGTCCCCCTGCTGGTCGACGGTGCGCGGGCCGAGCAGGACCCCGAGGCCTGGTGGCAGGCCTTGCTCGACGCGGCCGGCGAAGTGCTCGCGCCCGATGCCGCGCGCCGGCGCCGCGTGTCGGCGGTGTGCTGCTCGACGCAGACGGAGGTGACCGTCTGCCTCGGCCGCGACGGCCGCGCGATCGGGCCGGCGTTCAGCTGGCTGGACGCGCGCGGCGCGGGCGCGATCCGGCGCCGGCTGCGCAGCCGCTGGCTCAACATCGAGGGCTATGCGCCGCACAAGCTCTGGCGCTGGCTGCGTCTGACCGGCGGCGCGCCGTCGCTGAGCGGACGCGACGCGGCCGGCCACATGGCCTTCATCCGCGACGAATCGCCCGCCGTCTACGAGGCGACCCGCTGCTTCCTCAACGCGCTCGACTACCTGAACTACCGCCTGTGCGGACGCATCTGCGCAACGCAGGACTCCATCCTCACGAGCTGGGTCACCGACAACCGCGATCCCTCGCGCATCCGCTACGACGCGCGGCTGATCCGCGCGCTGGACCTCGACGCGGACAAGCTGCCGGCGCTCGTCCGCTCCACCGACCTGCTGGGGCCGCTGCTGCCAGAGGTCGCCACCACGCTGGGCCTGCCCGCCGACACGCCGGTCGTGGCCGGCGCCGTCGACACCTCCGCGGTCGCGGTGAGCGCCGCCGTGAAGGACTTCGACACCCACCTCTACCTCGGCACCTCGTCCTGGCTGGGCGCGCACGTCCCGACCATGCGCACCGACGTGCGCCACAAGATCGCGGCGGTGCCGTGTGCGGTCGACGACCGCTATCTCGCGCTCGCGCTGCAGTCGACGGCCGGCGCCAACCTGTCCTTCCTGCGCGACCGCATCCTCTACCACCCCGACGAGCTGGCGTCCGACGAGGAACACCCCGCCGTCTACGAGCTGCTCAACACGATCGCTGCCCGGGTGCCGCCGGGCGCGCGCGGGCTGATCTACATGCCGTGGCTCTTCGGCGAGCGCACGCCCGTGGATGATCCGCTGCTGCGGGCGGGGCTGATCAACCTCTCGCTGGCGCATTCGCGCGAGGACATCTTCCGTGCCTTCCTCGAGGGCGTCGCGCTGAACACGCGCTGGATGATGGCGCCCTTCGCGCGGCTGCTCGGACGCTCGCCCGGCACCATCGCGGCGGTCGGCGGCGGCGCGCAGAGCGATGTCTGGTGCCAGATCCTCGCGGACGTCACCGGCCATCCGATCCGGCAACTCGAGCACCCCCTCCAGGCCAACGCGGTCGGCGCCGCCTTTCTCGCGGGCATCGGCACCGGCGCGCTGCGTTTCGGCGATCTCCCGTCGCTGCGCCGCACGCGCCGCGTCTACGAGCCCACGCCGGCGCTGCGCCGGCTCTACGACGACGAGTTCGAGGCCTTCAAGGACGCCCATCGGCGTCTGGCGCCGCTGTACCGCCGCCTCAACGGCGCGCACGCGACAGGCGCGGCGCACGGCGCGGCAGGCGTGGCGACGGGAGCCACCGCATGAAGCACGAGATCGAGCGCCGCCACGTGGTGGATCTCTGCCTGCGGCTGTCCGAGCGCGGCTACTTCGCCGGCACGGGCGGCAACCTGATGCTGCGCATCGACCGGGCACTCGTCGCCGTGACGCCCTCGGCGACGGATTACCTGGTCATGCGGCCGGAGGACGTCTGCGTGCTTCGCCTGGCCGATCTGGCCGTGGTCGACGACGCCAGCGGCGGCGATCGGCCGCCCTCCGTCGAGACCGGCCTGCATGCCCGCGTGCTGCGCGCGCGGCCCGACGTCGGCTGCAGCATCCACACGCACCAGCCGCTGGCGAGCGCCTGCGCGCTGATCGGTCAAACGCTGACGGTGCCGGAGGCGATGCGGCGATGGCTGGGCGCGGAGGTGCCGGTCGTCGGGTATGCGCCGTCGGGGACCGCGTGGCTCGCCGGCAAACTCGCCAAGGCGGTCCGCCCGGACCGGCAGGCCTACCTGCTGCGCAACCATGGCATCCTGTGCTGCGCTTCGGACAGCGCCACCGCGCTCGAAGCGGTCGAGCGCCTGGAGACGCTCGCTCGCGATCTGCTCGCGGCGCGCATCGACGAACGCGCCCGTCGCGAGCCCGGCCAAGCGGCCCGGCTCACGGCGGTGCGCGATCTGCTGCTCTCTCTCAAGGGACCGTGATGTCTACGCTTGCCTCCGACCCCACCTCGCCCACCTCGCCCACCTCGCCCGCCACGCCTGCCACGCCTGCCTCGCCCAGTCCGGGCACCGCGTCCGCGTCCGCTTCGCCGGAGGGCCGCGCCGCGCCGAGCTCCGGCGCCTTGCCGCCGGACGCGCCAGCGGTGCCGTCCTGGCCCGATACGCACGCGCTCTACGAGCGCTTCGCGGCGCTCGTGAACCAGCCGATGCGGCCAATCCGCCCGGACGCGATGCCCAAGGTCCTGCGCTGGTTCGACGACCACTGCGCCGGCTCCAAGCGTCTCGCAACACGGGCCGCCGCCGTGATTCCCGGCGGCGTGCAGCACAACCTCGCGTTCAACCATCCGTTCCCGCTGGCGATCACGCGCGCCGAGGGCGCGCACCTCACCGACATCGACGGCAACCGCTACATCGACTTCCTGCAGGCCGGCGGCCCGACGCTGCTGGGCAGCAACCCGCCGGCCGTGCGCGCGGCGGTGCACGCGCTGCTCGACGACTGCGGCCCGGTCACCGGCCTGCTGCACGAGTACGAGGTCAAGCTCGCCGAGCTCGTCTGCCGCCACATGCCCGGCGTGGAGATGCTGCGCATGCTGGGCTCCGGCACGGAGGCCGTGATGGGCGCGGTGCGGCTGGCGCGCACCTTCACCCGGCGCCAGCGCGTGATCAAGATCGGCGGCGCGTACCACGGCTGGAGCGATCAGCTGGTCTACGGCATGCGGCTGCCGAAGACCGGCCGCATGGAGGCCATCGGCATCCCGCCCGGCGCGACGGCGAACACGCAGGAGTGCCTGCCCAACGATCCCGAGGCGCTGCGCCGGCTGCTGCGCTGGAACCGTCTGCGCGGTGGCACGGCCGCGGTGCTGGTAGAGCCCTTCGGGCCGGAGAGCGGCACGCGGCCGGTGCACCGCGAGTTCAATGCGCAGGTCCGCGCGCTCTGCGACGAGTTCGGGGCGCTGCTGATCTTCGACGAGGTGGTGACCGGCTTCCGCGCCGGCATGGGCGGCGCGCAGGCCTACTTCGGCGTGACGCCCGACCTCACGGTGCTGGGCAAGTGCCTGACCGGCGGTTACCCGATGGCGGGCGCCATCGGGGGCAAGCGGGAGATCATGATGTCGCTGGTCGGCGGCATCGGGACGACCTCCCGGCGGGCCTTCGTCGGCGGGACGCTGTCGGCGAATCCGCTCAGCTGCGTGGCGGGCTACCACGCGCTGCTGGAGGTGGAGCGCACCCACGCGCCGGCCGTGGCGGGACGCGCCGGCGAGCGTCTGCGCATCGGATTGGACGAGATCATCCAGCGGCGCGGACTGCCGTACGTGGCCTACAACCTCGGCTCCATCGTGCACCTGCAGACCTCGGGCGTCCTGCTGCTCGACACGAGCAGCCTGTGGAAGCTGCTCAAGGTCAAGGACGAGGCCAAGCGCCGCAAGCACATGATGGAGGAGATGGGCGCGGCGTTCACCGCGCACGGGCTGATCTCGGTGGCGGGCAGCCGGCTCTACACGAGCCTGGCCGACACCGACGAGGTGATCGACGACGCGCTGAACCGCTTCGACGATGTGATGGCGCTGATATGAGCGACGGCATGGACAACGGCATGGACGCCGGAACGCTCGCCGACAGCTGGCGCGGCCTTCGACAACGGCTGCTGGCGCGCGGGCTCATGCCGGGCGACGCGGACAGCCTCTCGCTGCGCGATCCCGCGAGCGGGCAGATGGGCTGGGGAACGGCCACGGACGCATCGATGCGCAGCTCACCGCTCGCTCCTGCCGAAGGCCTGGTCGCAGGCGCGCCGGCGCTGCATCGGACGGTCTACGCGGCCCGGCCCGATGTCTGCGCCGTGCTCGTCGGTGGCGGCCCGTTCTGCCGCCAGATTGCGGCCTTCGGCGGATGGATGCCGGCGGTCTTCGACGAGCAGATCCGCCAGCTCGGTCACATGGCGCACCCTACCGACCACTTGTCGCAGCTGCCGGCCGCGCTGGCCGACGGCGGCAACGTGGCACTGCATGCGGGTCAGGTCTTGCTGCTGGGAATGACGCCGTCGCGGCTCGCGCTGAACGCGGAGCTCTTCGAGAAATGCGCGAAGGCCTGGGTCACGGCGACGGCCGCCGGCGCGAAGGTCCGTCCCCTGCCCTGGCTGGTGCGGCATGTCGCCAACGGCAGGCTCATGAAGGAGGAGGCCCGTGCCCGGGAGCAGGTGCGGCAGGGAAAAACGCCGATGGAGACGCGCGGGTATTGATGCGGCGTGGGGGCATCGCTCAGAGCCAAACGCTTGCGGCGGGTGTCCACGGACGCGCTGCCAGTGGCGGCCCGACAGACTGGCGATCCCTTCCACCGATCGCTGCCTGGCGCTTCTGCAGCCGCTGGCTGAAACGACGGGGCCGCCCTCTGGGCCACTAGAAGCTTTTGGCCACCCAATCGCCTTTAACCTCAGCTCACCGCCCACATCCGCAGGCCGCCACATGCCTTGCCGATTGGACGGGCGCGTCGACTAAAACGCTGGCTCGCGCTCATCCCATCGAAGGCATTGAGTGTCCAGACTCTGTAGAAGATCGGATCAAGGCTGTCCCATGAAGATGTACATCCTCGTACGAGACGACATTCCCCTCGGCATCGCGATGGTTGCGGTCGCGCATGCCTCCCTGGCGGGATACCTCAAGTTTCGTGACACCCCCGAGGTGGCCCGCTGGCTGGATCCAGGCCCGTTCTTCAAGGCCGTCTGCAAGGTGAGCGCCAAGGAGTTCGAGCAGGCGAAGCAGTTCGAGGATCATGTCGTGCTCACTGAATCCGCACTCGGTCATCAGGAGGTCGCGATCGCGTTCAAGCCGCGCGAGGAGTGGCCCAAGATGTTCCGCTTCCTGCCGCTCTATCGCGACGCGCCGGGCATCGGCAACGATCCCGGCCGGAGCGACTGATGAACGAGACCAAGCCGCCGCTCTTTCGCAAGGAAAACACGACCGCGTACGCGATGCGCCACCGCCATGACGCGCGCGACTTCGGCGATACGCGCAACACCAAGGCGGCACGGACGTCGGAAGCCACGCGCCTCCCCATGCACGGCAAGGAGCGTCGCGGACGCGACTACACGCCGCTCTTTCGATTCCTCCTGTCCAAGGTAGGACAGCCTTGGACGGTCGTCCATTCGGAGGCCGTCGCCAGACTGGATCGCGTCGATCCGATCTTCTGGCTGGTCGCGCTGCGCGAGGAAGATCGTGAGGACTACGTCCGCACCGGCGAGTCCAGTTGCTTCAGCGGCCTCTACGTGGATGATGACGGTGTGCTGCGCATCGTCAATCCGGAGATCGGCCCCTCCACCTTGGAACCGAACTGCCGCTGCTGCACGCACACCTTCAACGGCGTCCCGTTCAAGCAGAAATATCGCGATCCGGTCCAGTGAAGAAAGCTCGCGAGGCAGCTGCGGCGTCGCCATTCGGCCTGGAGCGAAGGCAAGACCTTCAACGCCGGCACCGTCGGGCGGGCCGGCGCTGTCGCCCCATCCGCACACACCTCCCCCCTTCGGGGTGACGAAGGTCGCCCCGCCGCTGAGGGATACTCCTCCGCGACGGTCGGTTTGGACCGTGCCTTTCGTGGAGCAGCGCCATGGGCCTGATGGACTTCATCAAGAAACAGTTCATAGACATCATCCAGTGGACGGAGGACGACAACGGCGTCCTCTCGTACCGCTACCCGATGCAGGACTTTGAAATCCAGTACGGCGGCTCCCTCACCGTGCGCGAATCGCAGATGGCCGTCTTCGTCAACGAAGGCAAGGTCGCCGACGTGTTCGGCCCCGGCATGTACAAGCTGACCACGCAGACGCTGCCGGTCCTGACCTACCTCAAGAACTGGGACAAGCTCTTCGAGTCCCCCTTCAAGAGCGACGTCTACTTCTTCTCGACCCGCCAGCAGATCGACCAGCGCTGGGGCACCACCCAGCCCGTCACCATCCGCGACAAGGACTTCGGCGCGGTGCGCCTGCGCGCGTTCGGCAACTATTCGTACCGCATCGTCGATCCGAAGAAGTTCCACACCGAGATCTCCGGCACCCGCGAGCGCTACACCGTCACCGAGCTCGACGGCCAGCTCCGCGGCCTGATGCTGCAGCACATCTCGGACGCGGTCGCCCAGTCCGGCATCCCCTTCCTGGACCTCGCGGCCAACCAGGTCGAGTTCGCCAAGGCGCTGCAGGAGGCCAACGCCGCGGCCTTCGACGCGCTCGGCCTCAAGCTCGAGGGGGTCACGCTGCAGAACGTCTCCCTGCCCGAGGAACTGCAGAAGATCCTCGACCAGAAGATCGGCATGGGCATGATCGGCCAGAACATGGGCCAGTTCCTGCAATACCAGACCGCCCAAGCCATTCCGAAGCTCGCCGAGGGCGTCGGCGCGGGCGGCGGCGGCGGCATCGCGGGCGATGCGATGGGACTGGGCGCGGGCCTGGCGCTCGGCCAGACCATGGCGCAGCAGCTGCAGCAGGGCTTGTCCGGCGCCAACCAGGCCGCCGCGCAAGCCGCTGCACAAGGTGCCGCGCCCGTCCAGCCGCAACCCGTCAGCGCCAGCGCCGACGAGGTGCTCCTGCTGCTGGAGAAGCTCGGCGACCTCAAGGCCAAGGGCATCCTCACCGACGAGGAATTCGCGGCCAAGAAGGCCGACCTGCTGAAGAAGCTCAGCTGACGCCGTGCGGCGTCTCGGCGTCTCCCCCGGCATGACTCGCTCCGGATCCTGATTGGCCACCGCTTCCCCCCAGCGCCGCTGGCAGGCGCTCTGCCCGAACTGCGGAGCGCCGGTCGAGTTCGCCTCGGCCGCGTCCGCCAGCGCCGTCTGCAGCTACTGCCGCGCCACGCTGCTGCGTGAAGGCGATGCGCTGCGCAAGATCGGCACCAGCGCGGAACTGTTCGAGGACTACTCGCCGCTGCAGCTCGGCGCCGCCGGGCGCTACGCCGGCGCGGGCTTCGTCGTCGCCGGCCGGCTGCAGATGGCCTACGCCGACGGCAGCTGGAACGAGTGGCACCTGCTCTTCGACGCCAGCGCCGACCAGCCGCCCCGCAGCGGCTGGCTGGCCGAGGACAACGGCAGCTTCGTCGTCAGCTTCGAGGCGCCGCTGCAGGAGCGCGCGCCCGATCCCGCCACGCTGCGCCCCGGCGGGTTGCAGATGCTCGCGGGCTCGGCCTGGCAGGTCGCGTCCATCGTCGATGCGACGCTCGCCGCCGCCGAGGGCGAACTGCCGCATCCGCCGGAGCTGGCGAAAAGTTATCCCGTCGTCGACCTGCGCAACACGGCCGACGAGGTCGCGACGCTCGAGTACAGCGATCCGGCACAGCCCACCTGGTCGATCGGCCGCGCGGTCCAGCTTGCCGACCTGTCGCTGACCGGCCTGCGCGAGGCCAGCGGCGCCACGCTGCAGTCGAAGTCGCTGCCCTGCCCCAACTGCGGCGCCGCGCTCGAGCCGAAGCTGGGCACGACGCAGTCCATCGTCTGCGGCCAGTGCCAGTCCGTCGTCGACGTCTCCCAGGGCGCCGGCGCCGATCTGGCCGCCTATCGCCAGAACACCGGCGGCGAGCCGCAGATCCCGCTGGGCACGACCGGCCTGCTGGCGGTCGAGGGCGGCACGCCCAAGCCCTGG
The DNA here is from genome assembly GCA_946886855.1 of uncultured Roseateles sp. Next base: position 36,148 of record CAMPJJ010000019.1, read on the forward strand.
CAGGTCGTCGGTTACCTGGAGCGCTGCGACCTCCCCGAGTCCGGCGAGGACGAACAGACCTTCTGGCGCGAGTACCTGCTGTTCAGCCGCATGGAAGGCTTCGCCTTCCTCGTCGACACCGAGGACGGCTGGAGCGTCGTGCGGCCGATCACCGGCGCGCCGTCGAACGCGGGCGCCAAGTCGGTCCGCTACAAGGACAAGGACTTCAAGCACAAGTGGACCTACACCGCGAAGGTCACCTACGTGCTGGGCGAATTCTACTGGCGCGTCAAGCGCGAGGAACGCGCCCTCGTCCGCGACTATGAATGGCGCAACGGCACGCGGCTCGAGCTGCTGAGCAGCGAGCAGGCCGGCAACGAGGTGACCTGGAGCCACGGCCGGGCCGTCGACGCCGCCGAGGTGCGCCGCTTCTCCGCGCTGCCCGAGGACCGGATGCCGGCGCTGCGCCGCGACGTGACGTCGGGCATGGACCAGGGCAAGCTGCTGCGCAACATCATCATCGGGATCTTCGTCATCGCGGTGCTGTTCGCGCTGCTGCGCGCCTGCAGCAAGGACGACTGCGACCGCTACAAGGACACCTACGGCGAGAGCAGCGCCGAGTACCAGCAGTGCAAGCGCAGCAGCCGCGGGTCCGGCGTGGGCTACGTGGGATCCAGCGGCGGCTCCTACGGCGGCTACAGCAGCGGCGGCGGCGGCCACAAGTAGTCACCAGTCTCACCCAGAGTCACTCAGAGTCCCCCGACGACGGCGGCAATCGCGGAGACACTCCGGCGGCCCGGATCTCCGACCGCCGTTCTTCACCGATATCAAGTTCCCAGGAGAACGACATGGAAGGTTTCGAATGGCTCAAGCCCGCGATCGTGCTGGGCTCCATCCTGTACGCCCTCATCGGCGTGCTGGTGTTCTGGATCAGCTTCGTCGTCATCGACAAGCTGACCCCGTACAAGCTGTGGGAAGAGATCGTGGAGCACAAGAACATGGCCCTGGCCGTCGTGGTCGCGGCGATGTGCATCTCCATCGGCCAGATCGTCGCCGCGGCGATCCACGGCTGAACTGAACAGACCTTCATGCGCCCCTCCGTCCGATCCGTTGTCCCCTTCGCGCTGGCCGCCCTGGCGGCGACCGCCGCTGGCCCTGTCGCCGCGCAGTCGCAGGCCTACAAGCCGCCGCCGCCCGCGAAGTCCACCGGCATCGCACCCAAGGGCGACTTCACGAAGGACCTGCAGCGGGCGCGGCCCGACGCGGATCCAGGCCAGGCGTCCGGCAACGAGGGCTCGGACGAGGCCTTCCGCGCCAAGGCCGAGGCCGACGCCATCCGCAAGGCCAACGCGGCCAGCCGGCACGACCTCATCAAGCGCACCGGTTCGCGGCTGGTGCTGCCGACCGTTTCCGGACGACCGGAGCTCTTCGACAGCGTCTGGCCCAACGCCAGCGGCCACGGCGAGGCGGCCTATGAGGACTACCGCTTCGACGGCCTGTCGCCGGATCGCGAGTTCTTCATCGTGCGCGCGACCTACTACGAGAGCAGCGACGTGATCTGGGTCTCGCGCCAGGACGGCGAGCGCTACCGGCTGCGCGCCACGCCCAGGCCCTCGCCGGACGGCAGCCTGCTGGCGGTCGTCAGCGCTTCCGAGGCGACGGACTTCAACGGCATCCTGATCTGGGAGCGTGCGTCCAGCCGGCTGGTCGAGAAGTTCCGCCACGAGCCCGGCGATCGCTACGCGCAGTACCGCTTCATGCGCTGGAAGGACAACCGGACCATCGAACTCGAGCGCACCACGCAGGGCGATCCCCTCACCTGCCCCCAGGCCATGGAAGAGACGCTGGTCGTGCTCGCGCGCGAGGGCGACCACTGGGCGCTCAAGGATGTGGCGGCGCCGCGCTGCAGGCGTTGAAGGCGCTGGTGGTGCAGAAGGCGCTCAACCCGCGCAAGGCCTGAACCCGCCGGGGCAGGTCTTGTCACCAGGCGTAAGTTGTGTGGGACAGCGAACGGAGCGCTTTTAGACTGCGGCGCCCAGCCTTCCGTTCCACCCGCGCCCGCAGTTCCGTCCGATGTCGTCCGCCTTGTCCGCCGTTCTGGCATCCCTCCCGGCAGCATTTCCGCAAGCTGTCCCCACGGTGCCCTGCGGCCGAACCAGCGACACCAGTCGCGCCGAACGCACCCATCGCATCCATCGCACCCATCGCAGCTGTCGCGGCAGCCACGCACGCCGCGCCGTCCTCGCGCTCGCGCTGACGTTCACGGGACTTGCCGCCGAGGCCTCCTCGAACGCCTGGCCCGCGCCGCCCCGCCCTGCCGCCTCCGCCGGTTTCGCCCCGCGCGGCATGCTCTTCGCGCCCTCGTCCACCCTCGCTGGCGCTCCCGTCGCCGAGGAAGGCTCCGACGAGCAGTTCCGCGTCCAGGCCGAAGCCGAGGTGCTGCGCCGCATCGGCGTGGCGGCACGTCGCGAAGACCTGCGGCTGTGGTTGCCGGTCGCCAAGGGACGGCCGGTGATCCTCGACAGCCAGCGGCCCGACCCCAGCGATCCCAGCCTGCCCGCCGTCGACTTTCGCCTCGACGGCCTGTCGCCCGACGGTCAGTTCTACGTCGTGCGCGCGACCCTGGCCGCCGGCAGCGAACTGCTGTGGATCTCCCGCGCCGACGGCACGCGCTATGAGATGCACGGCAACGTCAATCCGTCGCCGGACGGGCGCTACCTGGTCGTGACGCATGCGTCACCGGGCGCCGAGTTCAACGGCGTCGTGATCTGGAGCCGCGAGGACGGCCGCCTCGTCGAGCGCTACCGTTTCCAGCCCGGGGCGGACCAGACCGCGATCAGCTTCCGCTTCATGCGCTGGCGCGACGCGGACACCGTCGAGCTCGCGCAGTTCGCCGAGGTCGACGCGACGACCTGCGACCTGGGCACGCTCAGTTCCACCGCGCTGCTGTCCCGCAAGGCCGAGCGCTGGATCCTGCGCAGCGCCAGCGGCCAACGCTGCGACCGCTGAGGCGCGCGGCTCCTTCGCCGCTGCCTCGCCCATGCCTTGCCCTCGCCCTCGCCCTCTTGCCCGGCATCACCGCGGCGGGCCGCTTTATCACGTTATTCCAGCCTGTCCCGGCGTCGGATCCGCCTGGAGTTGCATCCGATGTGACGCCCGGTAATCGAACTTGTAACAGCATCGGGCGCGGACCTAGGATTTCGCCACTCCTTCATTCAGGTCCCCCCATGAACCGACAAGAACAAGCTTTCCAAGCCGCTGCAGAGGCGCCCGCCGCCCTCGTTGCGACGACGCCGGCATCGCGTCCCTCGCTGGCCAAGCGCGCGATCGCATCCACGCTGATCGCGTCGTGCACGCTGATGGCGCTGCCGATGCATGCGAGCGCGCAGGTCGTGCCGACCGACGCGCTGGTGCCGCCCGCCACCACCGCCACGACGCCGGGCACGGCCGCCGACAGCCGTGTGCGCGTCAACGCATTCTTCGCCCGCGAGGACGTGCGTCAGGCCATGGTCAAGGAAGGCGTTGACGGCGCCGCCGCGCAAGCGCGCGTGGACGCCATGTCCGACGACGAGATCCGCGCCCTCGACGGCCGCATCGCGCAGGCCCCCGCCGGCGGCGACGTGCTGGGCATCATCTTCGCCGTGTTCGTGATCCTGCTGGTGACCGACATCCTGGGCTTCACCAAGGTCTTCCCGTTCACGCGCTCGATCCGCTGAGGCCGACATGCGCTTCGTCCGGCTCGATGGGCCTGGCCGCCAGGCCCGGTCCGTGAGGTCCGACCGGGGCGACCGGGGCGACCAGTCCTCCCGGTCGCTGACCGCGTTCGCCGCGCCCGCGCTGGCGCTGGCGCTGCTGCTGGGCGGATGCGCGAGCACGCCGCCGCAGTTGCAGGCGCTGGAACGGCAATGGCCCGCCGAACTGCCGACGCAGGTGGACCTGTCGGGCAGGACGCCCTTCATTGCGCAGGACGACTACGAATGCGGCCCGGCCGCGCTCGCGATGCTGCTGCGCACGGCGGGCAAGGCGGCGACGGTCGAGCAATTGAAGCCGCAGGTCTTCCTGCCCGGCCGCAAGGGCTCGCTGCAGACGGAGATGCTTGTGGCGACGCGCCGCCAGGGCCTGCCGGCCTACGTGCTGCCGCCGCGCCTGGACGCGCTGCTGACCGAGGTCGCCGCCGGGCATCCGGTGATCGTGTTCCAGAACCTGTCGCTGGACATCGCGCCGGTGTGGCACTACGCCGTGGTGGTCGGCTATGACAGGCAGCGCCGCACGATCCTGCTGCACAGCGGCAAGACCGCGCGGCAGGAGGTCGAGCTGCCGGTCTTCGAGCGCACCTGGGCGCGCGGCGACTACTGGGCGATGACGACGCTGCCGCCGGATCTGCTGCCGGCCTCGCTGGACGGCGCCGGCACCGGCGCGGCGCTGGCCGCGCTCGAGCGGCTGGATGCGTCCGCGGCGCGCAAGGGCTACACCGCCGCGCTGACGCGCTGGCCCGGCGAGCCCGTGCTGCTGCTGGGCGCCGGCAACACCGCCTACGCGGCCAAGGATCGCCGCACCGCGGCCCGGCATTACGCCCGGCTGACCGACGTGCGGCCCGACCTGCCCGAGGGCTGGAACAACCTGGCGCAGGTGCTGCTCGAGCAGGGGCAGCGCTACAAGGCCTCGCTCGCGATCGAGCGCGCGGTCGCGCTCGGCGGCCCGCGCCTGGATCAGTACAAGGCGCTGCAGAAGAAGATCACCGCCGGGATGTGACCCGGCGGGGGGCGCCTCGTCGGCGGATGAGGCGCGGATCAGGCGCGAACGAGGGGCGCGAAACTGACGCGGACTCAGGGGCGGAAGTCGATCGTGCGCTGCGCCGCCTCGAGCGCCGCGTCCGCCGCATAGCTCCAGGTGTCGAAGCTGCGTTCCAGCTCGTGCCAGTAGCCGTTCAGCTCCGGCTTGCCGCCCTCGGTGGCCGCATGGGGCGCGATCACGAGGTAGCGCGCGCGGAACGGCGGCGCCTCGCCGACGACTTCGCGGATGAACCAGCGTCCGTTGTGGCTCTCGACACCCCCGACGGCATCGGTGTGGTCTGGCTTGGCTGACATGAGAATTCCTTTTGGGTTGTGATCAGATCCGTGACCCGCTGGCAAGCAGGTCGCGCCTTCACGCCTGGGCAAGTTTCCCTCCAACCATCCTCCGGCGCCACGCGGGCCGACGATGTTTTACCCCCGCATTACAAGGGAGGCCGGCCCGCGGGCCGCGAAGCAACTTCCACGCCGGAAGCGTCGGGTTTCATTACAGTCGCTGACCCATTCTCCAGGGACAGGCGACGCAAGTCCTTGAGGCACCACGCCTTCGCGCCCGGTGGCTTGGATGTTGCTTTCCTCCCCCGCTTTCCGCCTCCAGATCCCGCCTCCGCATTCCGCCGCCGGTTTCGGCCTCCCGCCACCGACGAGAAGAACGACCGTCAGAGAGAGAACCCCCGATGAAGCGCTCGACCCTCCTCCCCCGTTTCCTCCCCCGTCTCCGCGCCACGCTGACCGCCGCCGCGCTGTGCGCCACCGCCGCGGCCGCGCACGCCTCGGTGCTGATCCTCGGCGCGCCCGTGCAGGCGGGCGGCCTGGCCGACGTCCAGTCCAAGATCGCCGCCACCGGCGTGGTCAGCGGCGTGGTCGACGTCTTCAACGTCGCCACGGGCACGCCCACGCTCGCGATGCTGACGGCCTACGACGCCGTCCTGGTCTACGACGAAAGCGCCCTCGTGCCTTTCGCCAGCGCCGTGCAGCTGGGCAACGTGCTGGCGGACTACGTGGACGCCGGCGGCGGTGTCGTCGAAGCCGGCCTGTCGCATGCGACCGCCGCCTTCAAGGGCATGCAGGGCCGTTTCGTCACCGCCAACTACGACGTCTTCAACACCAACAACAACCAGAACACCTGCGGCGGACTGGGTCACGTGACCCGACCCGACAGTCCGCTGATGCGCGACGTGACCCGCTTCAACGGCGGCACGTCCGCGTTCTGCTACCGCCTCACGGCGAAGGCAGGCGCCGAGGTCGTCTCCGAGTGGAGCAACGGGCAGGCGCTGGCGGGTTACCGCATGGACCACAACGGTGTGGTCGTCGGACTGAACATGTTCCCGACCTCCAGCGATGTGTCGCCCGGCGGCTGGAATCCTGCCAGCGACGGCGCGCTGCTGATGGCCAATTCGCTGGCCTTCGCCGCAGGCGAACTGCCGGAGCCGGGCTCGCTCGCGCTGCTGGGCATCGCCGCGCTGGCGGCGGGCGTCGCGGGCCGCCGCCGCGCCCGCGCCGTCACGGCCGCGCCCTCTACGGCCGTCACGGCCGCCATGGCCGCGGTCTGACGGAGACCGACCCTGAGGGATACTGCGGCGCATGTCCACGCCGCCGACCTTCAACTTTCCCGTCCCGCCCGCCGACCTGGTGATCACCGAGGACGAGCGCGCCGCGCTCTATTTCCTGCCGCAAGCGCCCGGCGGCATGCCGGTCAGCGAAGCGATGCAGCAGCGGCTGCAGGACAAGGGTCTGGCGACGGCCATCCGCGAGGACGGCCGCCGCTGGCTCACCGAGCTGGGCGACCGCGCGCGGCTGGGCAAGATCTGACCCCCGCGCCGTCCGCGCGACCTGCGCCGTCGAGGGCCTCAGCGCCGCCCGTACTGGGTCTTGCCGAACAGCACCTCGCGCGCCTTGTCGTCGACCAGCGGCCGGCGCTTCTCGGCCAGCACCTCGACGGCGCGCACCACGGCGGGCCGCTTCGCGATCTCGTCGAACCAGCCCTTCAGGTGGGGATGGTCCGCCATCTCCACGCCCTGGTTCTTGGCGCCGCGCAGCCACGGGAAGATCGCCATGTCGGCGATGCCGTACACCGGTCCGGCGATGTACTTGCTGCGCGCCAGCCGCCGGTCGATCACGCCGTAGAGGCGCTTGGCCTCGTTGGTGTAGCGGTCGATGGCGTACTCGATCTTCTCGGGGGCGTACATCCGGAAGTGGTGCGTCTGGCCCAGCATCGGCCCGACGCCGCCCATCTGGAACATCAGCCACTGCAGCGCCTCGTAGCGCCCGCGCGTGTCGGGCGGCAGGAACTGCCCGGTCTTGCCGGCGAGGTACAGCAGGATCGCGCCGGACTCGAACAGCGAGATCGGCTGCCCGTCCGGCCCGTCGGGATCGACGATCGCGGGGATCTTGTTGTTGGGGCTGATGGCCAGGAATTTCGCATCGAACTGGTCGCCGGCGCCGATGTCCACGGGAATCACCCGGTAAGGCAGGCCGCACTCTTCCAGCATGATGTGCACCTTGTGGCCATTGGGCGTGGGCCATGAATACACTTCGATCATCAAGCGTTCTCCGTTCGGGCGCGAAGGCCCAGCCGTCGACACGTCGGTCGACACGTCGGCTGACCCGTCAGCCGGCTCGTCAATGCACGGACCCCGGGCCCCGCGCGCATCGTCCCGCCTCATGGTAATCAAACAAATCAAACAGTGGTTCGCCGCCCGTGCCAATGCGGCGCGGTGGCGTCCCTTGAGCGACTGGGCCTCGGAACGCGGCGGCCAGCTGCGCCAGGCCCGTGACGGACGCGGCTTCGTCATCGACCTGCCCCGCACGCTGCCCGGCCTCACCCGCATCGAGTGGGGCCCGTCGCAGCGCAGCTACATCGACGGCTACGAGCTGCGCATGCGCTGCGAGCTCAAGGTCAATCCCGACATGCAGATGATGCTCATCGAGCGCAAGCTCATGGAGCGTCTGGAGAGCAGCGTCTTCGAGGCCTACACCGACACGCTGCGCACGCGGGTGGACACGGACACGCCGGAGGAGATGCGCTGGCTGGTGATGTTCCCCAAGCACTCGCAGCTGGAATCCAAGCTCGTGCGGCAGCGCTTCGGCGCGGTGGGCATCAACCGCGAGCTGGTGATGGCCTGGCTCGACAAGGACCTGAACGAGCGGCTGGCGCAGGCGACGCAGGACGTGCTGGTGGAGGGCCGGCCGTTCGTGCTGCTGAGCCTGCGCGGCAACGTCTACCTGCGCACGACGATGCCGGCGCCGTCGCTGCCCGAATTCCAGGCGCTGACCCGCGTGCTGGACGCCGCGGCGCTCAGCGCGCAGGCGGTGCATCAGCGGCTGGGGGACGGCGGACCGTGGCCGACCACGACGTCCGTGGCCTGGCACAGCCGGCCGTCCGAAGGGGACTATGGAACGCCGGCCTGAGGGCAGCGTTTTACTCTCTCTCCCCTCTTACTCCCTCTCCCGCAGTGCGGGAGAGGGGAAGACAAAGAGCGTCGTACCTAGGCGAAGAGGTCGGCCGCGCCAGCCACTGCCTCGGTGCAGTCGATCAGGCGGCCCTGCCCCGTGATGAAGGCGCAGCGCACCGGCTCGCCGGGCTGCAGCGCCATCACGGCCTCGCGGTAGCGCCACAGCTGCTGGATGTACTCCGGGTTGCGCTGCGGCGCCGGGTGCAGCTTGTAGTCGAGCACCCACCACGTAGGCACGCCCGCGCCGTCGCGGCGGCTGACCAGCCGATCGAGCCGCATGTCGTGCCCGTTCCAGCTGAGCGGCACCTCGTTGCCGTGCCAGTCGAGCGCGGCCGCATCGAAGAAGGACGCGCAGTCCTTGCCGTCCAGGATCGCCTGCACGCTGCGCTCGAGGCGCTCCGTGCGGCGCGCGTCGAGGCCGTACATCTGCGCCGCGGCCGCCATCAGCCGCTCCAGCGACTGCGCGCCGCCGCGCGGCCCGCTGTGCCATTCAAGCACGCGATGCAGCGCCTCGCCGAGCGCCGCGCTGTCGTCGACCTCGTCGGGGCTCTGGCCCACGTCCGCCCCCGCCTCGGCCACCTCGACCGGCAAGGGGTCGACGCGCGGCAGCACCTTGAGCCGCGCGACCTCGTCGTCCGGCGCGGGCCTGTCGTCGGCGAGGTCCGGCACCGCCATCGCCTCGGCCTGCGGCTGCACCCGCGTCCACCACGTGCCCGATGAAGCCTGGCGCTTCGCGGGGGTGCGGCTCAGCAGCAGCCGGTGTCGCGCGCGCGTCATCGCCACGTACAGCGCGTTGAGCTCCTCGCGCTGGCGCTGCTCCTTCTCGTCGTCGAGCAGGGCCTGCAGCGACGGCGGCGGCTTTGCCTCCGACACCAGGAAGGCCACCGTGCGCGGCACCGGCTCCAGCACCGGCCACGAAATCGCCAGCGCCATGCTCTCGGCACGCGCCGGACCCGCCTCGGCGTCCATCAGGATCACGACCTTCGCCTCCAGCCCCTTGGCGCCGTGCACCGTCAGCAGTTGCACGGCGTCGGGCTCGGCAGGCGCCGCCAGCTTCAGCGCACGGCTCTTCAACGCGCGGACGAAGCCGTAGAGGCCGGCGTAACGACCGCCGTCCAGCTCGAGCGCGAGCGCCAGCAGCGCCTCCACCGCATGCAGCCGGGCGCGGCGCTCGCTGGCCGGCACCGCGGCGGCCAGGCGCGCCATCAGATCGCCCTCGTGCACGATCGCATCGAGCAGGTCGTGCGGGCTGCGCAGCACCGCCATCGAGGCCCAGCGCGACAGCAGACCTTGCGCGCGGCGCAGCGGCTCGCTCAAACCCTCGGGGTCGGCTTGCTGGAGCGTTTCCCACCAGGAGCGGGTCGTCGGGGTGGTCGCTGTTTCGGGTCGGGGCGCTTCGGGCGGCTCGGCCTCAGGCGGGGGATCGCCCGCCTGCACCGTCTCAGCGGGCCCTGCACGGGGCATGGGGGATCCCTCCTGGACCCCCAAGCCCCATTCCGGTCCTGCCGCACGCGCTGTCTGCGTTGGTTCTCTGTCCGCGGGGGCCTCTTGGACCAGCCACCGCACCGAGTTCGATTCAGCGGCGAGCCACAGCAGATCCGCCTCGCTCGCGCCGAACAGCGGGCTGCGCAGCGCATGCGCCAGCGACAGCTGGTGGCCGCTCGACGCCAAGGCGTCCAGCAGCGCCAGCAGGTCGCGCACGTCCGGGGCGTCCAGCAAGGCCATGTCCTCCGGCGCCGCGTGCGCGATGCCCTGGCCCTTGAGCACCTGCGCGAGCACACGCAGCCCCTCGCGCTTGCGCGCCAGCACGAAGATCTCGCCGGGCTGCGTTCCGCCCTCCGCCAGCAGGTCGCCGATGCAGGCGGCGATCCGCTCGGCTTCGGCCTCGCGGCGATGCAGCTCCGGCTCGCGTCGCGGTTCGGTCAGGCTCGGGCGCCAGGTGCCCGCTTCCCGCTCCGGCCCGATCGCGTCCTCGTCGGCTCCCTGGTCGCCATCGATGTAGAACACGCCGTCCAGCGGATCGCCGCCGCTGGACTCCGTCGTGTGCGGACGGAAGCCGCTGTACTGCTGCGCCAGGCTCGCCGATTCGAAGACGGCGTTCACCGCCGCCAGCACCGGCGCCGAGTTGCGCCGCGTGTGATCGCAGGCCAGCAGCACGCCGTCCAGGCCTTCACGCACGAAATCGCGCGCCGCCGCGAAGACGCGGGGCTCGGCGCGCCGGAAGCGGTAGATGCTCTGCTTCGGGTCGCCGACGATGAACACCGACGGCGGCCGTTGACCACTGGCGCCGCCGCCCGCGCCGACGTACCCCGACAGCCAGGCATGCAACGCGTGCCATTGCAGCGGGCTGGTGTCCTGGAACTCGTCGATCAGCAGGTGACGGACCTGGCTGTCCAGCCGTTCCTGCACCCAGCCCGACAGGTCCGCGTCGCCGAGCAGGGCGAGCGCACCGCGTTCCAGGTCGTTCATGTCGACGATGCCGCGCTCGCGCTTGAGCCGGTCGAACGCGTCGAGCAGCGTCAGCGCCAGCGCGCACATCTGCTGGTGCCACAGGCGCGCCCGGTCCTGGTCGATCGCGAGCAGCAGCCGCTGCAGTCGGTCCAGCACCGCCGACAACGCGGGTGAATCGCCCAGGTGCTTGCGCGGCGACCCGTCCGCCGTGAAGAGCGCCTGGCGCACGCCGGCGAGCGCCGCGTCGTCTTCCAGCTGCAGCGCCTGTTCGATCGCGGTCGCGCACTTCTTCGGCGTGACCTTGGTCGACTGCCCGAGTTCGATCGCGAGTGACTGCAAGTCGCCGCGCAGGGTCGCGAAGGCGTCGAGCGGATGGGCGAATGCGGCGAGTTCGGGCACCACCTCGGCCGCCGTCGGCATGCTGTCCATCAGCCGTCCGTGCGCATGGGCGAGGCGCAGTTCCACGCGCTTGTCGAAGGCCGAGGTCAGCCAGTCCTGCAGCTTGTTGCGGCCGTGGATGAGGCTCAGGTCGCGATAGATCGCCAGCAGCGTCTCGTCCTCGAGCACCGCGGCGTGGAAACGCTGCCACAGCTCGGGCATCAGGTCGCTGTCGTCCTCCAGCAGCTGGAGCTCCGGCGACAGGCCCTGCGCGCGCAGCAGCTCCAGCGGCGCGGCGCGCAGCAGCTGCGAGAACCAGGCGTGGAAGGTGCGGATCTCCACCGGCCGCGCGTCCTGCAGCAACCGCTGCTGCAGGGTCGCCAGGCGCGGCGCGAGTTCAGCGGCCTGCGCCTGCGACAGCCCGCGCTGACGCAGCGCGAGCACGCGGCCCGCTTCGTCGCAGTGCGCGAATTCGTGCAGCCACTCGTTCAGGCGCGCGCGCATCTCGCCGGCGGCCTTGCGGGTGAAGGTGATCGCGACGATGTCCTGCGGCCGCGCGCCGTCCAGCAGCGCGCGCAGGATGCGCGAGACCAGCATCCAGGTCTTGCCCGCGCCGGCGCAGGCCTCGACGACGACGCTGCGCGCCGGATCGCAAGCCAGCTCGTAGAAACGCTCGCGCGCGACCGGCGCGCCGTCGAGCGTGTAGGCGGCGACGCTCGTCGTGAGCGCGTTCGTCGGCACATTCATCGGCGCATTCATCGACACATTCATCGGCGCGGTCACGGCGCGGCCCCTTCCCAGTCGTCGCGGCGGCACAGGCCGCGCATCTCGCAGTAGGCGCAGGCGACGCCCTCGCCCAAGGCCGGCAGCGGATCGCCGGCGTGGATCGCCAGCAGGTCCCGGCGCAAGCCGTCCAGCATCACGGCCGCCGTTTCCTGCACGTGTTCATGCTCGATCTCCGCGATGCCCTTGGCATCGTCCAGGGCCAGGTATTGCGCACGCAGCGGGCTGGCGGACTGCGCAGGTCGCTGGCCCTCACCCCTGCCCTCTCCCGCGAGCGGGAGAGGGAGTTCGGAACCCATGAGCACGGCGTAGACGGCGAGTTGGGTGTCCTCGAGCGGACTCGCGACCTTGTCCTTCAGGCCTTTGAGGCTGCCGGTCTTGTAGTCGATGAGCAGTTGTCCATCGGGGGCGTCGTCGATCCGGTCGATGCGGCCGAGCAGCGCGAGTTCCGCGAGCGCGGGCTCGATCTGCGCCCAGGGATGCACGCGGCGATCGACCTCGCCGCGCTCGAAGCGCTGGCCCTCGGCCTCGCGCTGCGCGAGCCAGCCGAGGTAGGCCGGCACGAAGCGCGCGAAGCTCGCGGAGTACGGCAGGAACTCGGCAGGCGCCAGGCCGAGCTCGCGCATCTGGTCCTGCGCGGCGCGCTGCAGGCGCGCTTCGTCGTCCAGATGCGGATCCGCGTCCGCCCCACGTCCGGTGTGGAACTGGTGCAGCACCGCATGCAGCCAGGTGCCGTAGTCGCGCTTGTCGGCCTGCACATCGAGCTCGCCGGCCTCGCGCAATCCCAGCAGCACCCGGCCGAAGAACTGGTACGGGCACTGGCGCAGCGACTCGACGGCGCTCGCGCTGAGCGCCGAAGGGAGCCGCCCTTCGGCCTGCGCGGCGGCACGACCGGCGTGCGCCGTCGGCACGGTCGCGTCGAGGCGCGGATCGTGCCAGTGCGGCAGCACCTGGCCAACCGCCTGCAGCGCGAGATCGAGCCGGTCCAGCAGCGGACTCGGCGCGAGCGGCTCGCTGCCGAGATGCCCGCGGCGCAGCAGCGTCACCGCCGGCGCGCGCAGCAGCTGCGCGAACTGCCAGGCCAGGGCCTGGCGCTTGGCCTCGATGGTCGGCAGGCCGAGCTCGCGCGCGAACGTGTCGCCGATCAGCACCGGCCCCGGCGGCACCGGCCCCAGCGTCGCGGCATCCGCGCCCGGCAGCACGATCGCGCCGAACGGACGCAGCATCGTCCGCGCCAGCGGTGTGATCATGATCTGCAGGCCGCCTTCCAGCGGTGGCTTGTATTCGCCAGCCTCGAGGGTCTGCGACACCCAGTCGACGAATTCGGACGCCGTCAGCTGCGCGCCCCGCAGGACCGCTTCGTGGCCGGACCCCGGCCACGGCGTCTTGCTGAGCCACAGCGCCTCCAGCACCTGCGGGCCGCCCGCGGGCTGGCGCTTGAGCTGCTCGTCCGCGCCGAGCTGCTGCAGCGTCTGGCCGAGCGCGGCGATCCACGCGTCCAGCGCCTGGGCGCCACGCGGCTGCAGCGGCGTCAGCGCCTCGCGCGCCCCCTCCCAGAGCCGTTCGCCGCCCGGCGGCAGGCGATCGGCGCGCACCGCCTGCGGCGAGGACCAGCCGCGCTTGCGGCAATGCGCCTCGAGCGCGCCCAGCGCGCCGCTGCCGCCGCGTTCCCGCAGCGACGCGGCCAGCGGCGTCTTCAGCCAGGCGAGCCAATCGTCGACCGTGGCATCGTGGCGCGCGGCGCGCAGCATCGCCATCAGTTGCGCGGCCGGCGCGGTCGTGGCCAGGGTCCAGCCGGTCTCGTCCTGGATGCCCAGACCCTGGCGCTCCAGCAGCGCCCGCACCCGCCGCAGCAGCACACGGTCCTGGGCGATCAGCGCGACCGGCGCGCGGCCCGCCTGCAGGTGGTCCAGCACCGAGGCGGCGCTGCATTGCGCCAGGTCCTCGAAGTCGTCGCACACGGCCTGCTCGATGCGCCCGACCGGTGCGCCGCCGTCGAACGCGGCATCCAGCGGCAGGTCGGCATTCAGGCGCAGGCACGGCACGCCGGCGGCCTCCGCGCTCGCCAGCAAGGCGTCGGCGAGCGGATCCGGTCCGCCACATTGCAGGTGCAGCCAGGCGCTCGGGCGCAAGGCGAAGAGCGCATCGGTGGCCGGCGCGCGCGGGTCGGCCGCCGCCCATTCGAGCGCCACCGCCAGCAGCGCGCGCTCCAGGTGGCCTACGCCGCTCTGCAGCGCCAGCGCCTGCCGGCCCTGCGCCCAGAAGGCGTCGCGATGCGCCGGATCGCGCAGCGCGGCGGCGCGCGCCAGCGCATGCGCGGCCTCGACAAGCCGCTGCACCGCGGCGTCATGGGCGCGCGGGTCTTCCTTGCGCAGGGCCTCCGCCCAACTCTGGCCGCGCATCAGCGCGCGCGCGGCCAGCGCGTCGATCGCCGCGTCGCCGGTCAGTTGCTCCGCCTGCGGCAGCGCGCTGGGTCCCAGCGCCGACGCCAGGCTGTGCGTCGTCTCGATGCGCGGTTGCCAGCGCGAGAGCTTCATCCAGGCGCGCCGCGCCGGTGCCAGGTGTTGCGCGAAAGGCAGCAGCAGCACCGCGTCGCGTGCCGCGAGTCCGTGAACCTCCAGCCATCCGGCCGCGCGACGCGCGACGCCGTCCCAGATGGCGGCACTGGTGTGGGCCGGCAGCAACGGAAAGTCGACCGGCGACCGCGCAGCGTCGACCGGCGGCGGGGGCGTCATCAAGGGCGGCGGCGTGATCGGCAAGGCGGTGGTGCAGGCGGTGGCAGTGAGGGGGAAGACAGAGGCGGCGGCCGTTGCAGCCGCCGTTCCAGCGGCGGTTCCAGGGGCAGCTCCAGTGGCAATGAGGGCGCCCGCGCTGGCGGGCCCGAAGATTCCGCGCATCGCGACGATAGCGAAATCCAAGGCCTCCGCCCCTTGAGATGCGGACGGCGTGCCGTCATGTCCAGGGAGCGCCTACTCGGGCCGAGGTTTCCGGGCTTGTGTGAGAATCGTCGCACCCTGCAACCCTGTGGCCCCCGAGGCGGCACACATTGTCGCCCGGCTGGCCGCCCGTCCGTGGCATCCGCCCGGCAGGGACATCACGCAAGGACCATCTCCATGAGCAGCGAACAGATCAAACACATCTCCGACGCCTCGTTCGACAGCGACGTCATCCAGTCCGACAAACCCGTGCTGGTCGACTACTGGGCCGAGTGGTGCGGCCCTTGCAAGATGATCGCCCCCATCCTGGACGAAGTCGCCAAGGACTACGGCGACCGCCTGCAGATCGCCAAGCTGAACGTCGACGACAACCGCGAAGTGCCGGCCAAGTTCGGCATCCGCGGCATCCCGACCCTGATGCTGTTCAAGGACGGCCAGCTCGCCGCGACCAAGGTCGGCGCGTTGTCCAAGGCCCAGTTGACGTCCTTCCTGGACGCCAACCTATAATGATTCCATTCGCCGGGGTCCAAGCGACCCTGGCGAACCACTTGCCACCACGCCCTCCCGGGCTCAAGGACGTCATTCAGGCGTCGTCGATCTTCCGGGTGAGCGCGTGGACTCGGCGCCCAAGTCTCCACGCTTTCCTCAAGTCCGCAGCAACGCGGATGCGCGTCCCTTGGGCTCGCCGTTGTTTGTGTCTCTGGCCTTGGCAGGCTCTGGACGACAGACCGGGTCAACCCCCCCATGCATCTTTCTGAACTGAAGGCGCTTCACGTCTCCGCCCTGATCCAGATGGGCGAAGAGCTGGAGATCGACAACGTCGCCCGTCTGCGCAAGCAGGAGCTGATGTTCGCGATCATGAAAAAGCGCGCCAAGGCCGGCGAGCAGGTGTTCGGCGACGGCGTGCTGGAAGTCCTGCCCGACGGCTTCGGCTTCCTGCGCTCCCCCGAGGCCAGCTACATGGCCTCAACGGACGACATCTACCTCTCGCCCAGCCAGATCCGCCGCTTCAACCTGCACACCGGCGACATGGTCGAAGGCGAAGTGCGCGTGCCCAAGGATGGCGAGCGCTACTTCGCGCTGGTCAAGGTGGACCGCGTCAACGGCCTGACGCCGGAGGAGTCCAAGCACAAGATCATGTTCGAGAACTTGACGCCGCTCTTCCCGAAGGAGCAGTTCAAGCTTGAACGCGACATCCGCGGCGACGACAACATCACCAGCCGGATCATCGACCTGATCGCCCCGCTGGGCAAAGGCCAGCGCGCACTGCTCGTCGCCCCGCCCAAGTCGGGCAAGACGATGATGATGCAGCATCTGGCGCACTCGATCGCGGCCAACTATCCCGACGCCCACCTGATGGTGCTGCTGGTGGACGAACGCCCCGAGGAAGTGACCGAGATGCAACGCACCGTGCGCGGCGAGGTCATCAGCTCCACCTTCGACGAACCGGCCGCGCGTCACGTGCAGGTCGCGGAAATGGTCATCGAGCGCGCCAAGCGCCTGGTGGAACTGCGCAAGGACGTGATCATCCTGCTGGACTCGATCACCCGCCTGGCCCGCGCCTACAACAACGTGCTGCCCAGCTCCGGCAAGGTGCTGACCGGCGGCGTGGACGCCAACGCGCTGCAGCGCCCCAAGCGCTTCTTCGGCGCCGCGCGCAACATCGAGGAAGGCGGCTCGCTGACCATCATCGGCACCGCGCTGGTGGACACCGGTTCCAAGATGGACGAGGTGATCTACGAAGAGTTCAAGGGCACCGGCAACTGCGAAATCCATCTGGACCGTCGCATGGCCGAGAAGCGCGTCTATCCGTCGATCCTGCTGAACAAGTCGGGCACCCGCCGCGAGGAACTGCTGCTCAAGCCGGAGATCCTCCAGAAGGCCTGGATCCTGCGCAAGCTGCTCTATCCGATGGACGAGATCGAGGCGATGGAGTTCATCCTCGACAAGATGAAGTCCTCGAAGAACAACCACGATTTCTTCGACATGATGCGCAGAGGCGGCTGATCCAGCCTTCTCTACGCGTCACGCTGGACTTCAAAGAAGCCGCCTCTGGGCGGCTTCTCTCATTTCAGCTATACTCCGCGTTTTTCCGCTGTCGACAAGTGCGCTGCAAGGGGCAGTGTGGCTGGCGGCACTGCAGCGAGGATTTTCAAATGGCCAAAGAAGGCATTCACCCCAACTATCGCGACGTGGTCTTCGTTGACCAGTCCAATGGTTCCCAATTCGTGATCCGCTCGACGGTGCAGACGAAGGAATCGATCAAGCTGGACGACGGCCGCGAACTGCCGCTGGTCAAGCTGGAAACCTCCAGCGAATCCCACCCGTTCTACACGGGCACGCAGAAGAGCGTCGACAGCCTCGGCGGTCGCGTCGAGAAGTTCCGCAACAAGTTTGCGAACCTGCGCAAGAAGGCCTGAACGGCCCTCCCCGACCGGATCTGATCCGGTCCCGGCAAAGAAGGCAGCCTCCTCGGCTGCCTTTTTTCATGGCGCGTCCGGTGGCGCCCGCGCGAACCCTTCGCCCTCGGTGCCACCCCTTCGTCCCCCTTTACCGTGCACTGTCAGGAGACTCGTCCTGGACCCGGCGAAGCTGCGGCATGATGCGCACCGGCATCCACAAAGACAACGAGACAGACGCGCATGAATCTGCCCACCCCGGCCGTCGTGGCCGAGCGAAGCACGCACCCGATCCCGCGCTGGGCCCTGCTGCTGCTGTGCGCGGCCTATGTGCTGCCCGGCCTGTTCGGCCGCGACCCCTGGCGCAATGCCGACCTCACCGCCTTCGGCTTCATCGCCAGCATCGCGCAGGGCCACGCTCCGTGGCTGCAGCCCGCGATCGCAGGCCTGCCGGCGGACGGCGGCCTGCTGCCGTACTGGGTCGGCGCGCTCGGCGTCAAGCTGCTTCCCTTCCTCGATCCCTCCGTCGCCGCGCGCATTCCCTTCGGACTGATGCTGGCGGCCGTGTTGGCGCTGGCCTGGTACAGCTGCCTGCACCTGGCGCGCACCGAGGCCGCGCAGCCGGTCGCCTTCGCCTTCGGCGGCGAGGCGCACGCGGTCGACTACGCCCGCGCCATGGCCGACGGCTGCCTGCTCGCGCTGATCGCCAGCCTCGGGCTGCTGCGCCTGGGCCATGAGATCACGCCGGAGATCCTCCAGCTGCTCGGCATCACGCTGTTCGTCTACAGCCTCGCGGCGCTGCCGTTCCGTGCCTGGAAGGCCCGCACGGCGATGCTGATCGCGCTGCCGGTGCTCGCCACCAGCGGCGCGCCTGCCGTCGCGCTCGCGCTGGCCATCGGCGCGCTGTGGCTCTGCTTCCGCTCGACCTACGAGGACGCGCGCAAGTTCCTGCCCTGGATCCTGGCCGCGATGGTCCTGGCCGCTCTGGTGGCCTGGCCGATGCACGGCTGGGCCTGGCGCGTGAAGGCCAGCGAACGCAGCGTGCTGGACTGGTTGCGGCTGCTGGGCTGGTTCTGCTGGCCGGTGTGGCCGCTGGCAGCCTGGTCGCTGTGGCGCTGGCGTTCGCACCTGATGCGCCGGCACCTGTCGGTGCCGCTGCTGGCCTCGCTGGTGCCCCTGCTGACCAGCCTGCTGATGGGGGCCGACGACCGCGCCATGCTGCTCGCGCTGCCGCCGCTGGCGGTGCTGGCGAGCTTCGCGCTGCCGACGTTCCAGCGCAGCGCCAGCGCCCTGCTCGACTGGTTCTCGGTCTTCTTCTTCACCGTCGGGGCGATCTTCCTGTGGCTGTACTACATGGCGCTGCAGCTCGGCTGGCCGGCCAAGCTGCTGGCCAATGTCCGCAAGCTGGCGCAGGGGTACGAACCGCAATTCAGCCTGCTGACCTTCGTGGTCGCCGTGCTGGGCACGCTGGCCTGGCTCTGGCTGGTGCGGTGGCGCACCGCGCGCCACCGCCATGCGCTCTGGAAGAGCCTCGCCCTGCCGGCGGGCGGCGTGGCGCTGGCCTGGTTGCTGGCGATGACGCTGGGATTGCACACGCTGAACTACGCGCGCAGCAACCTGCCGCTGATCGACCGCATCGCGGCGCACCTGCCGGCGAATGTCGACTGCATCGCCGCGCCGGGCCTGCCGATGCATGCCCTGGCGGCCTTCGAGTTCCAAGGCCACTGGAAGGTCGACGCGACCCAGGACCTGGACAGCACGAGCTGCCCCTTCGCGATCACGGTGCAGGCCGAGAGCACGCCGATGCCGCCGAGCGGCTGGCGCGTGCTGGGCGTGGTCCGTCGACCGACGGACCGATCCGGCACTTATCTTGTCATGCAGAAGGATCGTTGATCCGAGACGCCAAGAAGTCCTCGATCCCGGACCGGGAAAGTCCTCGGTCGTTCAGGGACGGGGATGCTTGGGGTTTTGCCGCTTGCCGGCAAGGCCCCATGCATCCGCGGCCCAGCGCGCTGATCGCCGAAGGACTCAGAGCTCGGCACGTCCCGCCAGCAAAGCCGGCGCCGCTTCATCGCCCATCGCCGTCGCATCGACCAGACGCACCCGGGCGGCGGGGAACAGCAGCCTGAACCTGGAGCCCTTCCCGGGCTCGCTCTCGATGCGCAGCTCGCCGCCATGGCGTTGGACGACGTGCTTGACGATCGACAGTCCCAGGCCGGTGCCGCCGGTGTCGCGCGAGCGGCTGCCGTCGACGCGATAGAAGCGCTCCGTGAGGCGTGGCAGGTGCTCGCGCGCGATCCCCGGCCCGTTGTCGATCACCGCGATCTCGCCGCCGTTGTCCGGCAGCCAGCGCCACTGCAACTCGATGCGGCCGCCTTCCGGCGTGTAGCGCACCGCATTGCTCACCAGGTTGGCGATCGAACTGAGGATCTCCGTCTCGATGCCCGCCAGCTCCACGCCGGTCTGGCGCTCACAGACGAGTTCATGCCGCCCGTTCGACAAGGCCTGCGCGTCCGCGCCGATGCGTTGCAGCAGCGGGTCCAGCGAGATCCAGTGATCCGCCGCAGGTCGCGGGCTGCCTTCGAGTTGCGCCAGCGTCAGCAGGTCGCCGACCAGCGTCTGCATGCGTGTCGTCTGCTGCTGCATCAGGTGCAGCACCCGCTTGCGTTCCGCTTCGGTCAGCTGCAGGCTGGCCATTGTCTCGATGAAGCCCGCCAGCACCGTCAGCGGCGTGCGGATCTCATGCGAGACGTTGGCGACGAAGTCGCGCCGCATCGCCTCGTTGCGCTCGCGGTCGGTGACATCCAAGGACAGCACCAGCTTGCGCGACTCCCCGCCCACGCCGTAATCGCGCACCAGCACCTGCAGCGTCGATTTCGCGCGGGTGTTGGTCAGCGTCAGCGGCTGCTGGAAGTTGCCGTTCTGCAGATAGGAGACGAACGCCGGATAACGGACCAGGTTGGTGATGCGCTGCAGCTTGTCGCGTTGTGGATCCAGCGAGAAATGATCGCCCGCGACCACGTTGCACCACTGGATGTGGTCCTGCCCGTCGAGCAGGATCACCCCGTTGGGCGAGGCCTCGATCGCCAGCAGGAACTGCTCGAGCTGCTGGCGCTCGCGCTCGTAGCGGCGCTCGCGGTCGCGCAGGCCGCGCTCGACGCGGTAGGCCATCTCGCCCCACAGGCCGCCGACGCGCGGTGCATCGTCCTTCTGCTCGCCGCGCAGCCAGGTCACGAGCCGGTGCGCCCGGGCCGCGTCCCACACCGCCATCAGGACGACCGCCGACGCCGCGGCCAGCGCCGCCGCCAGATGCGGCATCCCCGTCCATTCGCCCAGCCAGTACCCCAAGCCGCCCGCGACGCCGGTGCCCAGCACCAGCATCAGGACGCGAGACAACATCCATGCCATGGATGCGTCCTCAGGCCGACAGGGCGCTGCTCTGCTGGGTCAGCCGGTAGCCGGCGCCACGGACCGTTTCGATCATGCGGGCGCAGCTGACCTTCTCGAGCGCCTCGCGCAGGCGCTTGACGTGGACGTCCACGGTGCGTTCCTCGATGAACACGTGGTCGCCCCAGACGCGGTCCAGCAGCTGCGAGCGGCTGTGCACGCGCTCCGGGTGCGTCATGAAGAAGTGCAGCAGGCGGAACTCGGTCGGGCCGAGCTTCACCTCGACGCCCTCGCGGCTGACGCGACGCGTGCCCGGATCGAGCACCAGGCCGCCGACCTCGACGGCCGTGTCCAGCGCCTCGGGCGCCTTGCGGCGCAGCACCGCGCGGATGCGCGCCAGCAGCTCGTTGGTCGAGAACGGCTTGGTCAGATAGTCGTCAGCACCGGCGTCCAGTCCGGACACCTTGTCGACCTCTTCGGCGCGCGCGGTCAGCAGGATGATGGGCAGCTCGCGGGTGCGGGCGGCACCGCGCCACTGGCGCGCCAGCGCCAGACCGGTCTGACCCGGCAACATCCAGTCGAGCACGACCAGATCAGGCAGCACGCGATCCACTTCCAGCTGCGCCTGCTCGGCGTTGCCGGCCAGCGTCACCTCGTAACCGGCGTGACGCAGGTTGATGGAGATCAGCTCGGCGATGGCGGATTCGTCCTCGACGACCAGGATGCGACTCATGCGGGGTAACTCCTCTTATTGGGTCCCGCCGGGACGCCCGTGGCGGGCGGGCCGGACGGGTGATCGCTCGTCGGTGCTCAGCGCACCATGTTCTCGACGGCGTCCGGCGTGTTGTGGCGGACGTCGGTGCCCTTGACCACGTAGATGATGACTTCGGCGAGATTCTTGGCGTGGTCCCCGACGCGCTCGATCGCCTTGGCGACGAACACGAGGTCGATCGACGACGAGATGGTGCGCGGGTCTTCCATCATGTAGGTGATGAGCTTGCGCATCAGGCCGTCGAATTCCTTGTCGATCTGGTCGTCCGCCTTCAGCACTTCCAGCGCGCGGTCGACGTCCAGGCGCGCGAACGCGTCCAGCGCCTTGCGCAGCTGCGCCGTGGCCAGCTCGGCCTCGTACGACAGGTCCGACATCGGCAGCCGCAACCGGCTCGACACGCCGGTGTTGATCAGGCGCTGCACGGTGCGGGCGATGCGGGCCGCCTCGTCGCCGACGCGCTCGAGGTTGGCGATGGTCTTGGACACGGCGATCAGCAGGCGCAGGTCGCGCGCGGTCGGCTGGCGGCGGGCGATGATCGTCGACAGGTCGCGATCGATCTCGATCTCCATCGTGTTGACGATCTCTTCCTGCTTGAGCACGTGGCTGGCGATGTCGCCGCTGAAGCTGCCCAGCGCCTCGACGGCCTGCGCCACCTGGGATTCGACCAGGCCGCCCATTTCGAGCACGCGCGTGGAGATGCCGCTCAGCTCGGCGTCGAATTGGGTAGAGAGATGCTTGTCGGTCATGGTGTGTGCTCCCTGTTGATCAGCCGAAACGACCCGTGATGTAGTCTTCGGTGTCCTTGCGCTTGGGCTTCATGAAGAGCTCCGCGGTCGGTCCGAATTCGATCAGGTCGCCCAGGTACATGTAGGCGGTGTAGTCGGAGCAGCGCGCCGCCTGCTGCATGTTGTGGGTCACGATCGCGACGGTGTAGTCGTGCTTGAGCTCGTGGATGAGCTCCTCGATCTTGCCGGTCGAGATCGGGTCCAGCGCCGAGCATGGCTCGTCCAGCAGCAGGACTTCCGGCTTGATGGCGATGCCGCGCGCGATGCACAGGCGCTGCTGCTGGCCGCCCGACAGGCCCGAACCGCTCTGGTTGAGCTTGTCCTTGACCTCGTTCCACAGCGCGGCCTTCTTCAGCGCCCATTCGACGCGTTCGTCCATCTCGACGCGCGACAGCGTCTCGAACAGGCGCACGCCGAAGGCGATGTTGTCGTAGATCGACATCGGGAACGGCGTCGGCTTCTGGAACACCATGCCGACCTTGGCGCGGATCAGCGAGACGTCTTCCTTGCTGGTGAGGATGTCCTCGCCGTCCAGCAGGATCTGGCCTTCGGCCCGCTGCTCGGGGTAGAGCTGGAACATGCGGTTCAGCGTGCGCAGCAGCGTGGACTTGCCGCAACCCGACGGGCCGATGAAGGCCGTCACCTTGTTCTCGGGGATGTCCAGGTTGATGTTCTTCAGCGCGTGGAAGCTGCCGTAGTAGAAGTTCAGGTTCTTCACCGAGAGCTTCGCCTTCTCGGTCACCGGCATGTCGACTTTGACGTCCATGTTGTTTCTCGATTCGTTGGATTCGTGGATCGTGAGTCGCCGGGGCCCTCGGCCCCCGGCGCGGCTCAACCGGTCAATGCTTTTCCTTGAACAGCACACGCGCCAGGATGTTCAGCACCAGCACGCCGATCGTGATGATGAAGACCCCCGCCCAGGCCAGTTTCTGCCAGTTCTCGTAGGGACTCATCGCGAACTTGAAGATGGTCACCGGCAGGCTCGCCATCGGGCTGCCCAGGGAGCTGGTCCAGAACTGGTTGGACAGCGCGGTGAACAGCAGCGGCGCGGTTTCGCCGGAGATCCGGGCCAGGGCCAGCAGCACGCCGGTGATCACGCCGGCGCGGGCCGACTTCAGCGTGACGGTCATGATGACCTTCCACTTCGGCGTGCCCAGCGCGTAGGCCGCTTCGCGCAGCGCGTTGGGGATCAGGCTGAGCATGTTCTCCGTCGTGCGGATCACCACCGGGATCACGATCAGCGCCAGCGCCAGGATGCCGGCCAGCGCCGAGAACGACTTCATGCGCGTGACGACGACCGTGTAGATGAACAGGCCCACGACGATGGACGGCGCCGACAGCAGGATGTCGTTGATGAAGCGCACGACGGCGCCGAGCCAGGTCTTCTGGCCGTATTCGGCCAGGTAGACGCCGGCCAGCACGCCGATCGGCGTGCCGATGCAGGTCGCCAGGCCCACCATCACCAGCGAGCCGTAGATCGCGTTGGCCAGGCCGCCGTCCTCGGACATCGGCGCGGGCGTCATCTGGGTGAAGGTCGCGATCGTCAGGCCGCCGACGCCCTGGATCAGCGTCTCCAGCAGGATCCAGATCAGCCAGACCAGCCCGAAGGCCATGGCGGCCAGGGACAGCGACAGCGCGATCGTGTTGATGCGCCGGCGCTTCTTGTACATCGCCAGGCGCTTGGCGTCGGTGGCGCTCATGTGCGGGCTCCTTCGTTCTTCTTCAGCTTGTTGAGCAGGACCTTGGAGAACGCCAGCACCACGAAGGTGATGAAGAACAGGACCAGGCCCAGGTAGATCAGCGAGGCCTGGTGCAGGCCCGCGCCGGCTTCCGCGAATTCATTGGCCAGCGCCGAGGTGATGCTGTTGGCGGCTTCGAACACCGACAGCGAATTCAGCTGGTTCATGTTGCCGATCACGAAGGTGACGGCCATGGTCTCGCCCAGCGCGCGACCCAGTCCCAGCATGATGCCGCCGACGACGCCGGTCTTGGTGTACGGCAGGACGACCTTCCAGACCACTTCCCAGGTCGTGGAGCCCAGGCCGTAGGCCGATTCCTTCAGCATCGCGGGCGTGACCGCGAACACGTCGCGCATCACCGAGGCGATGAACGGGATGATCATGATCGCCAGGATGATGCCGGCCGACAGGATGCCGATGCCCACCGGCGGGCCGGACACCAGCGCGCCCAGGTAGGGGATGCCGCCGAACAGCGACTGCAGCGGCTGCTGCACATAGGTGGCCAGGATGGGACCGAACACCAGCAGGCCCCACATGCCGTAGACGATCGAGGGGACCGCGGCCAGCAGCTCGATGGCGATGCCCAGCGGGCGGCGCAGCCAGCCCGGGGAGAGTTCAGTCAGGAACAGCGCGATGCCGAAGCTCACCGGCACGGCGATCAGCAGCGCGATGAACGAGGTCATCAGCGTGCCGTAGATCATCACGAGGCCGCCGAACTGCTCCTTGGTCGGATCCCATTCCGCGGTGATCAGGAAGTTCAGGCCGAACTGCTTGATCGCGGGCGCGGCGCCGATGAGCAGCGAGCCGATGATGCCGGCCAGCAGCGCCAGCGTCAGCCAGGCCGCGCCATGCGTCAGCAGCGAGAACACCGCGTCGGCCCAGGGCGCGACACGGCGTCGCGGCGTCGGGCTGCCACCGGGCTTGACGCGCTCCTCGCCGCGCTCTCGGTCAATGGAATGGGCTGGAAGTATTGCGGCCACGGGGCCTCCGCTGGAGTGTTTGGAATCCTGGCGCGCCGCCCGCCTCCTCCGGCCGGTCCGACGCGTCCGTCACGACGTCTCTGTCGAGATCTTCTTGAGGTCCTGTGCGAAAGCCCGGTGTCCTCAGGGAGAACACCGGGCCGTCTGCGTCAGGAGACGATCACTTGAAGCTGACCGCCTTGCCCGAACCGTCCTTCACGCTGGCCGCCCACTGCTTGCGGACCAGGTCCTTGACGCTGGCAGGCAGCGGCACGTAGTCCAGATCGTCGGCCATCTTGTCGCCCTGGGTGTAGGCCCAGTCGAAGAACTTCAGGGCGGCGGCGGCCTGCGCCGGCTTGTCCTGGGCGACGTGCATCAGGATGAAGGTGGCGCCGGTGATGGGCCAGCTGTCCTTGCCCGCCTGCTCGGTCAGCACCTGGTAGAACGACTGGTCCCACTTGGCGCCAGCGGCGGCGGCCTTGAACGCGTCGTCGCTCGGGCTGACGAAGGCGCCGCTGGCGTTCTTCATCAGCACGTAGGTCATCTTGTTCTGCTTGGCGTAGGCGTATTCGACGTAGCCGATCGAGTTCGGCAGGCGCGTCACGAAAGCCGACACGCCTTCGTTGCCCTTGCCGCCGGCGCCGGTCGGCCAGTTCACGGCCGTGCCTTCACCGACCTTGTCCTTCCACTCGGCGTTGACCTTGGACAGGTAGTTCGTGAACAGGAAGCTGGTGCCCGAACCGTCGGCGCGGCGGACCACGGCGATGGCGGCGTCCGGCAGCGCGACACCCGAGTTCAGGGCGGCGATGGCGGGGTCGTTCCACTTGGTGATCTTGCCCAGGTAGATGTCGGCCAGGACCTTGCCGTCGAGCTTCAGCTGGCCGGGGTTGATGCCCTTGACGTTGATCACGGGCACGACGCCGCCGATCACGGTCGGGAACTGGACCAGGCCGTCCTTGGCCAGCTGCTCGTCCTTCAGGGGCGCGTCGGACGCGCCGAAGTCGACGGTCTTGGCCTGGATCTGTTTGATGCCGGCGCCGGAACCGACCGATTGATAGTTGATGCGGACACCGGTGGCCTTGTTGTAGGCATCAGCCCACTTGGCGTACACGGGAGCCGGGAACGAAGCACCCGCACCGGTCACTTCTTGAGCATGGGCCGCGGAGAACATCGCGGCGCAGGCGGCGAACAGCAGGCCAGCACGCAGTTGATTCATGATCATTCAGTCCTATCGCTTGGGTTGGTTGGCGAACGGAACGGATGCTATGACCTCAATGTGACACATCCGTGACGCCGCCCGCGCACCGGAAAAATGTCGTTACGTAGAGCGCCCAGAGGAGAAACGGGCCTCGGCGGGACGTTGAGCGCGCATTGTCATATTCGATTCACCCCGCTGTCATCTTCGTTCCCTAGCCTATCGGACGTGAAGGAATACCCCGAAGAGTCGCGCTCGACGCGACCCGACCAATGCAAATTGGGCCGCGGACGCTCCCGCGTCGGCGGCCCTTCTTTTCTGGTCGGCGGGAGCAGTCAGCCGCCGCGGATGGCGTCCGCCAGCCGCTCGGCGCAGCGCTGCGCGAGGTCGGCATCGCTGGCCTCGACCATGACGCGCAGCAGCGGTTCGGTGCCCGACTTGCGGATCAACACGCGTCCCCGGTCGCCCAACTCGGCCGTGACTTCGGCCTCGACGCGGGCAAGCGCCGGATTGCTCTTCCAGTCCTGGTGATCCGCCTGCAGGCGGACATTGATCAGCGTCTGCGGGAACAGCGTGACGCCGTCCAGCAGGTCCGCCAGGCGTCGACCGCTGCGGCAGACGGCCTCCAGCACCAGCAGGCTGCTGACGATGCCGTCGCCGGTCGTGTGACGGTCCAGCGAGAGCAGGTGGCCGGAGCCCTCCCCGCCCAGTTGCCAACCACGGGCGGCCAGTTCCTCCAGCACGTAGCGGTCGCCGACCTTGGCGCGGACGAACTCGACATCGCGCTGACGCAGCGCCAGTTCGACCGCCATGTTCGTCATTAGCGTGCCGACGGCGCCCGGCACGCGCTCGCCGCGGGCGAGCCGGTCCGCGACCATCACGTAGAGCAGCTCGTCGCCGTTGTAGAGGCGACCTTCGCCGTCGACCATCTGCAGGCGATCGGCATCGCCGTCGAGCGCAATGCCGTAGTCGGCCTGGTGCTCCTTGACCGCGGCGACCAGGGCCTCCGGCGCGGTGGCGCCGACCTTGTCGTTGATGTTGTAGCCGTCGGGCTTGTTGCCGATCGCGATGAGCTCGGCGCCGAGTTCATGGAACACCGACGGCGCCACCTGGTAAGCCGCGCCGTTCGCCGCATCGACCACCAGCTTCATGCCGCGCAGGCTGAGATCGCTGCTGAAGCTGGCCTTGCAGAACTCGATGTAACGGCCCTGCGCATCGTCCAGGCGGCGGGCGCGGCCCAGGCTGGCGGAATCGACCCAGACCGGCGGCTCGTCCAGCACGGCCTCGACGTCCAGTTCCCAGGCGTCGGGCAGCTTCTCGCCCTTGGACGAGAAGAACTTGATGCCGTTGTCGGCGAAGGGGTTGTGCGACGCCGAGATCACCACGCCCAGGTGCTGACGCAGCGCGCGGGTGAGGTAAGCGACGCCGGGCGTCGGCAGCGGGCCGGTCAGCAGCACGTTGACCCCTGCGGATGCGAAGCCGGCTTCCAGCGCCGACTCCAGCATGTAGCCAGAGATGCGGGTGTCCTTGCCGATCAGCACGCTGGGCTTGGCGTAGCTGCGCTTGAGCACGCGCCCCACCGCATGTCCCAGCCGCAACATGAAATCCGGCGTGATGGGCGTGCGGCCCACGGTTCCACGGATTCCATCGGTTCCGAAATACTTTCGGCTCATTGAGGCGATCTCCTGCGACTTCTCGATCTTGAATCCGCAGATTGTCGCCGATGCCGAGGGGGGCGCTGAGCGCCCGCGCCCCGCTCCTTCGGGGGAGCACAGACCGTCAGCCTTGAGGCGCTCCGAAGGCCTGCCAGACCTTGAGCGCGTCGACGGTGGCTCCGACGTCGTGCACCCGCACGACGCGCGCGCCCAGCGCCACTGCGGCCAATGCAGCGCCGACGCTGGCCGGCATGCGCTCGTCGACCGCCTTGCCGGTGACCGCGCCGAGCGTCGACTTGCGCGACCAGCCGATCAACAGCGGCCGCCCCAACGCCAGCAACTCTCCTTGGCGCCGCTGCAGTTCGAGGTTCTGCTCGACCGTCTTGGCGAAGCCGTAGCCAGGATCCAGCGTGATGCGCTCCGGCGCCACACCGCGCTCGACCAGGTGACGCAAACGCTCCCCCAGGAAATCGGCCACCTCGACGACGACGTCGCCGTAGTCGGTCAATTGCTGCATCCCTGCGGGTTGACCGCGCATGTGCATCAGACAGATCCCGGCGCTGCCGTGTCCGGCCAGCAGCGTGTCGGCGCCCTCGTCGCGCAGGGCCTGCACGTCGTTGATGATGTCGACGCCCAGGTCCAATGCGCGACGCATCACCTCGGTCTTGCAGGTGTCGACCGACACCGGCACCCCGAAGTTCAACGCGGCGCGCAGCACCGGCTCCAGGCGTTTCCATTCCTCGTCCACATCGAGCCGGGGGGCTCCGGGGCGCGTCGATTCACCGCCCAGGTCGAGGATGTCGACACCCTCGCCGAGCAGGCGCTCACAGAAATTGATCGCGCCCAGGGCGTCGGCGTGCTGGCCACCGTCGGAGAAGGAATCGGGCGTCACGTTGACGATGCCCATGACCAACGGCCGCTCCGCCAGATCGAGGTCGAAGCGCGTGGTCTGCCAGATGGAAGGAGAAATCATGGGCGGGCTGAGTGTCGTCGGCGCGGTCGCGCGCTCGATGCGCCATGGACTGCCACGCCAGACGACAAGTATGACGCAAGCCTGAAAGAACCCGGGAGGCCGGGCGAGGTCGATCGCAGAAGCAGAAAGGCCGGTCGCAAGACCGGCCTTTCGAGGATCAATCAACCGCCTGGCGCCCTCACGGGCTCACTGGCGTGCGCCGCATCAAGCGGCTGCCGGGGCGCTGCCCGTGGCGACCGCGGGCGTGCCACCGTTGTCCGGCTTGTTGGCCGGCGGCGTCCAGTCCTTGGGCGGCCGAGGCGGACGACCTTCCATGATGTCGTTGATCTGCTCGGCGTCGATGGTTTCCCATTCGAGCAGGGCCGTCGCCATCGCGTGCATCTTGTCCTTGTTGCCTTCGATCAGGTCGCGGGCCGTCGTGTACTGCTCGTCGATGATCTTGCGGATCTCCTGGTCGACCTTGCGCATCGTCTCCTCCGACATGTTGGTCGTCTTCGTGACCGAGCGGCCCAGGAAGACTTCCCCTTCATTGTCGGCATAGACCATCGGTCCCAGCTCGTCGGTCATGCCGTAGCGGGTGACCATGTCGCGGGCGATGGCGGTGGCGCGCTCGAAGTCGTTGCTGGCGCCCGTCGTCATCTGGTTCATGAAGACTTCTTCAGCAATACGACCGCCGAACAGCACGGAGATCGTCGACAGCATGCGCTCCTTGTCCATGCTGTAGCGGTCGCCTTCCGGCAGCTGCATCGTCACGCCCAGGGCGCGACCGCGCGGGATCACCGTCACCTTGTGCACCGGATCCGTCTTGGGCAGCAGGCGCGCCACCAGCGCATGGCCGGCCTCGTGGTAAGCGGTGTTCTTGCGCTCTTCCTCGGGCATGACCATGGACTTCCGCTCGGGGCCCATCATGATCTTGTCCTTGGCCTTCTCGAAGTCCTGCATGTCGACGACCCGGCCGCTGCGGCGGGCAGCGAACAGCGCGGCCTCGTTGACCAGGTTGGCCAGATCGGCGCCCGAGAAGCCCGGGGTGCCGCGTGCCAGGATGTCGGCACGCACGTCCTGACCGACCGGCACCTTGCGCATGTGCACATTCAGGATCTGTTCACGACCCCGCACGTCCGGCAGCGTCACGTAGACCTGGCGGTCGAAACGGCCCGGACGCAGCAGCGCCGGGTCCAGGATGTCCGGACGGTTGGTCGCGGCCATCACGATGACGCCCAGATTGGTGTCGAAGCCGTCCATCTCGACCAGCATCTGGTTGAGGGTCTGCTCGCGTTCGTCGTTGCCGCCGCCCAGGCCCGCACCGCGATGACGGCCGACCGCGTCGATTTCGTCAACGAAGATGATGCACGGGGCACTCTTCTTGGCCTGCTCGAACATGTCGCGCACGCGGGCCGCGCCCACGCCGACGAACATCTCGACGAAGTCGGAGCCGGAGATCGTGAAGAACGGCACCTTCGCCTCGCCGGCGATGGCCTTGGCCAGCAGCGTCTTGCCGGTCCCCGGCGGGCCGACCAGCAGCACGCCGCGCGGGATCCGGCCACCCAGCTTCTGGAACTTCTGCGGATCCTTCAGGAAGTCGACCAGCTCCTTGACCTCTTCCTTGGCCTCGTCGCATCCGGCGACGTCGGCGAAGGTCGTGCTGTTGTTGGCCTCGTCGAGCATGCGCGCCTTCGACTTGCCGAAGCTGAACGCGCCGCCCTTGCCGCCGCCCTGCATCTGGCGCATGAAGTACACCCACACGGCGATGAGCAGGAGCATCGGGCCCCAGCTGAGCAGGATGTTCATCAGCACCGAGGGCTCTTCCCGCGGCTTGGCGTCGAACTTGACGCCGTTGTTGATCAGGTCACCGATCAGGCCGCGATCCATGTACGGGGCGGTCGTGCGCAGCTTGTTGCCATCGCTGGTCTGCGCCACGATTTCCGTCCCCGCCTGGGTTTCCTGCAGCGTGACCTGCTTGATGCGTTTCGCACGGACTTCATCGAGGAAGTCAGAGTAGACGATCGGATTCCCCTGGGTTGCGCTGCGATCGAACTGCTTGAAGACAGTGAACAGCACCAGGGCGATCACCATCCATACAGCCACTTTCGAGAACCACTGATTGTTCACCGCGACTCCTTTGTCATTCCATCACCGCATGCCCATGAATAAAGCCTCAGGCAGCGGACTTTGACGGCATATGGGGAGGATTCTAGGCCAGTCAAGTCCCCAGACCTGATTGGCATTCCCATACACCACGATAGATATTGCCACGCGCCCTGCCGGCAGACCGGTCGAAGCGCCCCTGACTTTGACGCCTCATCGCGCTTTCAGTCGATTTCACCCTCATCCGGCGGTCCGGACGGCGGCATTCCAACCGGTTGGCGAACTTCCTTCCCTCCGGCTCAGGCCTTCTTCAGGCCGATGCCGACGAGGAAGTTTTCCGCCGATCTTTCCCGCGACGCCTTCGGTTTGGCGGTCTTCACCCGCTTGAACTGCGCCCGGAAGGCATGCACCAGCTGGTCGTAGCCGCTGCCGTGGAACACCTTGGCAACCAGCGCGCCTTCCGGCTTCAGGTGTTGTTGGGAAAAGTCCAGCGCGAGTTCGATCAGATGCTCCATGCGCGCCGCATCGGTGCTTTCAATGCCCGACAGGTTGGGCGCCATGTCCGACACGACCAGGTCCACCTTCCTGCCGTCGAGCATGCCCTCGAGCCGGGCCAGCACCTCGCTCTCGCGGAAATCGCCCTGGACGAACTCCACGCCCTCGATCGGTTCGAAGTCCAGCAGGTCCAGCGCGATGATGCGTCCGTTCAGTTCGCCCACGGCGGCACCACCGGCGCCCGCTTCCTTGGGCGCGAAACGGCGGCGCAGGTACTGGCTCCATGCACCGGGGCACGCGCCGAGATCGACCACCACCTGCCCGGGGCGGATCAACTGGAACTCCTCGTCGATCTCCTTGAGCTTGTAGGCCGCGCGTGAGCGATAGCCCTCTTTCTGGGCCAATTTGACGTAAGGATCGTTGACGTGGTTGTTCAACCACGCCTTGTTCACCTTCTTGCTTTTGGTATCGACTTTCATTGCACCGATAATAAGCAGATGCCTGCTATTCAATTGACCCCTGCCCAGCGCAAGGAAAAACGCGCCGACGCTCATCACCTGGACCCCGTGGTGATGATAGGCGGCGATGGCCTGACGGCCGCCGTCACCAAGGAGGTCGACCATGCGCTCACGTCCCACGGACTGATCAAGGTGCGCGTGATGTCCGACGACCGCGAGGGTCGCGAGGCCATCCTCGCCACCCTGGCCGAGGAACTCAACGCCGCCCCCATCCAGCACATCGGCAAGCTGCTCATCCTGTGGCGCCCCATCCCCGAGAAGGAAAAGGCCGCCACCCGGGACGATGGCCGCTCGGCACCCAAGGTCGTCAAGATCGTGAAGTTCTCGAAGAGCGGCAACAACCGCCCCCAGATCAAGAAGGTCACGGTCCTGGGCAACCAGCGCGTCACCCAGGGCGGTGAGGTCAAGCGCGCCAAGAAGCCGCGCCAGACCAGCGTGAAGAAGGCCAGCCAAGGCTGATTCCGACAGGGCGTCGACGGCGCCGCGCCTGGACACCAACGACAAGACGGCCCGCGGGCCGTCTTTCTTTTTGCCCTCGCAGCCTCCTGGGGCCGTCGCAGACGGAAGACGACTGTCAGCGGGAGGCCGGCCGGCTCACCCGCCAGGCCAGCACCAACACGACAAGGGTTCTCACCCCGAAGAGCACCAGCGACACCGCGTGCAGTTGCAGGAAGGTCCAAGCGCCCTGCCCCTGGCGTGCTGCTTCCATCAGCGGCTGCAGCGCATAGAAGCCCGCCGCGGTGCAGCCGATGGCCAGCAGCGGCAGCCAGAACTCCGGGCTCATCGCCGAACCGCCGGCCACGCCATCCCGGTGCAGCCGCCGCTCCATCAGGATCAGCAGCACGCCGGCGGCGAGCGCGACACGCGCATCCATCTCGAACAGACGCGCCACGTACTTGCCGGCCGCCACCCGCTCGAGCGTCGCGAATGCGTTCGGCGCCGCGAGCAGCGCCACGGCCAGCAGCTCGCCGGCCCACAGCGAGGCCAGCAGCGCGCGGATCCGCAGCAGCATCGCCCGGCGCCTCAGATGTAGCGGACGTCGACGATCTCGTAACGCTTGATGCCGCCGGGCGCCACCACTTCCGCGACGTCGCCGGCTTCCTTGCCGATCAGCGCGCGCGCAATGGGCGACGAAACAGTGTCTTATAAACAAATACCAGCCCCCCAGACCCAAAAAC
>CAMPJJ010000020.1 GCA_946886855.1 uncultured Roseateles sp.
GCGTTTGACGATGGCTTCGCGCTGGGAGGAGAAGGCGGGATCCTTCATGTCCATGTTGAGGGCGAAGTAGACGGGGCGCGCATCGCGATCCCGCTCCACCCAGCCGACGAACCAGCCCAGGCCCGGCTCGGCGTTGTCCGCCCAGCCCGTCTTGGCGTAGAGGCGCCAGCCGGGGCCCTGCTCGCGCAGCAGGACCTTGCGGGCGATGTCGTAGCTGCGGTCCGACAGCGGCAGCGCGCGATCATGCACGCGGCGCAGGAATTCGATCTGGCCGACCGCCGAGATGCGCAGGTCGCCGTCGAGCCAGAAACGGTCGCCGACCGGACCGGCAGCGGCGTTGCCGTAGCGGAAGTCGCGCACGAACTGCTGCACGGTCGGCTGGCCGATCTGCCGCGCCAGCGACTGGAACACCCAGACCGCCGAGACCTTGTAGGCGGAGGCGAGCGTCTGGTCGCGGTTCCAGTCCTCGATGCGGCGCTGGGTGCCGTCCCATTTGAACGGCTGGGTCTCGTCGACGGCAGCCCCGGTCTCCAGCGCGATCAGCGACATCGGGATCTTGAAGGTCGACGCGGGCAGGAAGCCCTGGAAGGCGCGGACGCTGTCCGACGCGATCCAGCGGTGCGCGCGGGTGTCGAGGACGGCGATCGTGCCCCCGGTCCCCAGTTCGTCGAAATGACGCTGCAGTTCGGGGCGGGTCTCCCAGCGTTCACGCTGGTCGGGAGGCGTGGTCTGCGCGATCGAGGCGCGGCAGGCGGTGAGCACGAGGCAGGCGAGCAGCGCGCTCGCCATCAGGCGGGGAAGGGACATGGCGGTCTCCTGTCGATGAGGGATGTCGCCAGTGTGTGAAGTCCGCCTCGCCGGAGGTGGTCGAAGTGCCGTTACGCCTGTTCCGGCAAGGCCCGAAGGCAGCGAGTGCGGGTGGGGCCGGCATGATGTGGGGGGTTCGCGGACGCGATGCCCCCCACGTCGTGGAGTACCCGCGCCTGTCCTCCCGCGGCATTCCGGGCTTTCACGCCTGCCGCGATTGCGGCATCAACGCGTCGGCCTCGCCGAGATAGCGCCGGCGCGCTTCCTCATCGCGCAGCTTGCGCGCCTGCAGTCGGGCTTGTCGCACCAGGTCGGTCGCGCTGAACGCGTCGCCTTCGTCGAGCGCGTGCCGGGCCCAGAGCAG
Organism: uncultured Roseateles sp.; assembly: GCA_946886855.1. The sequence goes on from CAMPJJ010000020.1 coordinate 1,172, forward strand.
GAGGAAGGCGCAGCGCTGGTCGGCGGGGATCTGGGACTGTCTTGCGCGGCACGACGCCCAGCGCTGCGCGGCGAGCTCGCCGAAGGACGTGGCGGGCAGGGGCAGGCCTTGCGCGGTGGCCAGTCGCTGCAGCGCGGCGAAGTCCAGGCGGCCGAGCGCCGCGAGCCGCAGCAGGAAGATGGTGTTCAGCAGCGAGCTGCGGCCGAGCTGCCAGCGTGCGCAGAGCGCGTCGCTGAGCAGCAGCCAGCGCAGCGCGTCTTCCACGCCGGAGCCCTCGGGGCTGTCGGGGCTGTCGGGGCCGCCGGCGGGCAGGAGGTCGGCCTCGACGAGGCGGCCGATGGCGTTGGACAGGTTGGCGGCGCAGACCTGGAGCGCGTCGGGCAGTCCGGCCAGGGAGGCGCTGCGCAGGGCGTCGCCGAGGCTGGCCAGCGACTGCGCCGCGAGCGCCGCGTCGCCGCGCGCGATGGCCAGGTCGCGCAGCACGATGCCGCGCAGGTTGCCGTGGTCGCAGCGCAGCGTGGAGTCGGCGGCGAGCACCTCGGGATCGACCTCGTCGAGCTTGTCCAGCGCGGGCGCGGCCTGTCCGAGGCTGCCGAACCAGTGCCAGGCCGCGAGGATCGCGACGCGGGCGCGCAGCTGACGTCGTTCCAGGCGCGGCAGGCGGCTGTGGTTGAGCGTCTGGCCGAGGTCGCGCAGCTCGTCCTGCAGCGCCGCCCAGTCGCCGAGGCGGCGCGCGATGCGGGCGCGGCGCAGGCCGAGCGCGGCCGCCGCGGCGTCGTCGCCCGGCGGCACGTGCGGCGCGGCCTGCTGCAAGGCGAGGCGCGCGGGATAGAGCTCGCCGCGGTCGAGCAGGTAGTCGGCGCGGGCGAGCGCTTCGGCGTAGGCCAGCGGGAGCAGCGGCGCGGCAGCCGGCGCGCGCACCGGGCGCTGCTGGCCGAGCCAGCGGGCGAGCGCCTCGCCGGTCGCGGGTTCGCCGTCGATCTCGAAGCGGCAGGTCGGCAGCAGTTGGGCGTTGAGCCAGAACGGGCCACTGCTGCGGGCGCTGGCCTCGATCAGCGCGGCCAGTTCGCCGTCGTCCAGCAGGGCGAGCGCGCGCCAGACCTGGGTGCGATGCAGCTCGGCCATGCCGGCGATGCGCTCGCGCAGCTCGGCGCGCGAGCAGGGGCTGTCGACGCGCGCGAGGCCTTGCTCGTGCGCCTGCAGCAGCGCGGCGATCAGACGCGGCAGCAGGCGGCTGCGCAGCTCGGGCTGTCCGTCGATGCGCAAGCCCTGCGGCAGCAGTTGGACGCGATGCGTGGGCCGGTCGACGCCGGACACGGCAGCGGGAGCGGCAGCAGCAGGAGCAGCAGCAGCAGCAGCAGCAGGGGCGGGTGCGTGGGCGGAAGCAGGAGCAGTGGTCGCGGTCATCGGTGGCGCATTCTGCGCCGCGTCCAGTCGCGGTGTGACGGCGTTGGCGTAACGGGCGTTACGCCCACAGGTTACGTCGACGAGTGACGCGGACGAGTGATGCCGACGCGTTATGCCGACGCGTTATGCCGACGAGTGACCCCGTCGGGTGGTGCCGACGAGTCGTGCCCGCCCGTTGCGGCACCCGGATGACGGACACGTCAAGGCGGCTGTTCGGGACCGTCGGTAACAAAACGTCGGGCCCGCCCCTTGCCTGTAGTTCTGCATCACAACTCGAGGGGACTGCCATGGTGGCAAAGAATGAAGCCTGGTATCCAGGTGAGACCGGCGTGGACGGGGTCGTCGCGCCCCGCGCGTCGAACTCCGCGGTGTCGTGGGGCGCGGTGCTGGCCGGGGCGACGGCCGCGGCGGCGCTGTCCCTGATCCTGCTGCTGCTGGGGGCGGGACTGGGGCTGTCCGCCGTGTCGCCCTGGGCCAACGACGGTGCGAGCGCCGCGGCGCTGGGCGTGGCGGGCATCGTGTGGCTGGCGTTCACCCAACTCGCGGCATCGGGACTCGGCGGTTATCTCGCCGGGCGACTGCGGGTCCGCTGGCGCGACACGGACGCCAACGAGGTCCATTTCCGCGACACGGCGCACGGGATGTTGTCCTGGGCCGTGGCCACCCTGTTCACTGCCGCCGTGCTGACCGCCTCGGTCGGCGCGATCGCCGGCATCGGGGTGAAAGGCGCGGCGGTGGCGGCCGGAACGGCGGCCACCGGGGCGGCGGCTGTGACGGGCGCGGCCGCGACGGCCACCGATCCTTCCGGCGCGACGGGCGGTGCCTCCGGCACGTCGGCCCGGACCGCGCTCGGCAGCGGCGACTTCGGCTATTACGTGGACACCCTGTTGCGTCCTGCGGCCCCGGCGTCCACCACCGCGCCCGCGCCGTCCGCAGCGCCCGCCGGGGCCAATCCGGCCACGCTGCGCGCCTGGCCGGATGCCTCGATGGTCCACGCGGACGAGCAGTCGTCGGCCTCGCTGAATCGTCTGCTGGTCCGTGCCGTGCGCGATGGCGGCACGCTGTCGCCGGAAGACACGCGCGCGGCGGGACAACTGGTGGCGCAACGCACCGGCCTGACCCAGCCGGAAGCCGAACGGCGCGTCACCGAGACGCTGCAGAAGGCCCGTGCCGAAGCGCAGGCCTTGGAGACGCGAGCCCGCGAAGCCGCCGACGCCGCCCGCAAGACGGCGCTGACGACGGCGTTGTGGATGGTCGTCGCGCTGCTGATCGGCGCGTTCACCGCGAGCCTGCTGGCCACTGTCGGCGGCCGGCAACGCGACCTCATCGACTGAGACAAGGAGAACTCCCATGCGATCGTTGCTGCTCTTTTTCCTGGGCGTGCCCATTCCCATCATCATCCTGATCGCCTTGATCCGGTAGTGGACGGAAGGCGCGGGTCTCGGCCCGCGCAGGCGCCAGCAAGGGCCCCGGCCTGCGCGAGCGCAAGCAGAAAAGCGGAGCCTCGGCTCCGCTTTTCTGCTGTTGGGGATCGGTGTCGCGAGCTTCGCGGGGGAAGGCGCCTCAGCGGGCGCCGTCGACTCAGTTGGCCGGTCGGGCCGCGAGCGCGGCCACCGCCTCGGCGCTGTCGCCGTATCGCCGCCACGCGCCGGGTGCGTGGGACAGCCGATCCGCCACCACCTTGAGCACCGCGGGATTCCAGACCAGGCCGCAATGGCTGCCGTCGACCTCGACGTTCTCCACCATCGGATGGTCCTGCGGCTGCACGCAGGCCTGCCAGGCGACGACGCCGTCGCTGCGGCTGTAGATCGAGGTCGTCGGCACCTGCGGCGCCGCCATGAGGCGGGATTTGAAGTCGTCGTCCAGCACCGGCAGCGCGCCGTTGACCCAGCGGTAGATGAGGCTGACGTTGGTCTGGGTGGCCTCGCCGGTGATCGGCGTGCCGATGGTGATGACCTGCCGCACCGGCAGCGAGATGCGCTTGGCGATCTCGCGGGCGTAGATGCCGCCCAGGCTCCATCCTACCAGCGAGACCGGCTGCGACTGTCCGGCGACGAGCAGTTCGATGTCGGCCGCGAGCGTGTCGAGCCACAGGTCGATGTCGCCGGTCGGACCGGTGTTGATGCCGCGACCCCAGTCGCGCGCCGCGTAGCCCAGTCCGTGGCAGAAACCCACCAGCGGCGCGATCGACTGCGCGTCGGCCGCGAGACCGGGGAACACGATGACGGGATGCCCGTCGCCGGGCGGATGGCCGCTGCGGTCCATCATCCGGCAGCTCGCATATTCCATGGCGGCGCGCAGCGGCTCGATGCCGAGCAGGGCCCAGGACGGGGAACAGATGACCGGTGCCGGCACGGGCATCGCATCGGGAAGGGCGGCGATCTTCTTCATGGTCTGGAGGCCGCGCGTTCCGGCACGACCCGCGAAGGTCGGCGGCGAGGGCGGCAGAAGGACAGTTGAACCGATCTTTCCGCAAGCCGCGTTTCATGAGGATCCCCACGAGGACGCATGTCATCGTCGGACGAGGCCTACATCGGGGGGAGGCCAGGCGATCTCTCCCACCATTGACGGAAGTCAGGGGGAGAGCCGGTTTTTCGACGCTGCCGGGAGCTAGGCTTTCAATGAAAATCCCGGCTCTCCGTCCTCAGCCGCCCCAGCATCGGGGTCAGGTCTTCCAGGTGTCCGGCGATGAGGTTGCGCACCTCGCCGCTGCGTTGCCACTTGCCCTTCACCGCCATCAGCCGCGCGTGCAGCATGACGTGGCGCTGCCGCTGCCACAGCGCGCGGTGCACGATGACCTGGATGTCGCCGGTCTCGTCCTCGAGCGAGATGAAGATCGTGCCCTTGGCCGTCGCCGGCTGCTGCTTGACGGTCACGATGCCGCAGCCGCGCGCCGGTCGGCCGTCGGGCAACTCGTTCAGTTCCTCCGCCGACATCCAACGCTGTTCGCGCAACAGCGACCGCAGCAGCGACAGCGGATGGCGGCGCAGCGTCAGGCCCAGCGAGGCGTAGTCGAAGACGATCTCCTCGCCCTCCGGCGCCTGCGGCAACGCGAGGAAATCCTCCTGCACCGGCGCCGATGCCAGCAGCGGAGGCGGTGCGTGCTGCGCGGCCGCGTCCCACATCTGCTGGCGGCGGTGGCCGCTGATGCTGGTCAGCGCATCGCCTGAGGCCAGCATCGTCATCTGCTGCTGGTTCAAGCCGGTGCGCCGCGCCAGATCCTCCGCATCGTTGAAGGGGCCGTTCCGACGCTCCCGGCAGATCAGGGCCGCCGAGGCCTGCTGCAAGCCCTTGACCAGCCGCAATCCCAATCGCACCTGCACCGGCGCCGCGTCGGCCGCCAACGCTTCCTGCGTGTCGAGACAGGGGTCGCCGTCATCCTCCATGACGATGCCGTCCTCGTCCAGCGGCAAGGCGTCGATCGTGTCGGCGGCCGCGCCGCGCTGCGTCGGCCGGATGACGCGACCATCCGCGCGCTCCAGCGTGCAGTCCCAGTCGCTGTGCATCACGTCCGGCGGCAGCACCTCCACCCCCTTGCGTCTGGCCTCCTGCACCAGCTGACTCGGCGAATAGAACCCCAGCGGCTGCGCGTTCAACAACCCCGCCAGGAACTCTGACGGGTGATGGCGTTTGAGCCAGCTGCTCGTGTAGACCAGCAGCGCGAACGAGGCCGCATGCGACTCCGGGAAACCGTACTCCGAGAAGCCCTTGATCTGCTCGAAGATCTGCTCGGCGAAAGACTCCGGGTAGTGCCGCTCGCGCATCCCGTCGATCAGCTTCGCGCGGTACTTCTCCAGGCTGCCCTTGCGCTTCCATGCGGCCATCGAGCGGCGGAGATCGTCGGCTTCCCCGCCGGTGAAACCGGCCGCGATCATCGCGATCTGCATCACCTGTTCCTGGAACACCGGGATGCCCAGCGTGCGCTCCAGGACCGCCTCCAGCCCCTGCGGATAAACGACCTCCTCGAAACCCTGACGGCGCTGCAGGTAGGGATGCACCATGCCGCCCTGGATCGGCCCGGGCCGCACGATCGCGACCTCGATGACCAGGTCGTAGAACGCCTTGGGCTTCAATCGCGGCAGCATGCTGCGTTGCGCGCGGCTCTCGATCTGGAACACGCCGATGGTCTCGGCGCGCTGGATCATCTGGTAGGTCGCCTCGTCCCCGTCCGGGATGTCCTTCAGCTCGAACGGCGCGCGGTGGCGCTTGCCGACGAAGTCCAGCGTCTTGCGGATCGCCGTCAGCATGCCGAGTCCCAGCACGTCGACCTTGAGCAGCCCCACCGCGTCGAGGTCGTCCTTGTCCCACTCGATGACGGTGCGGTCCGGCATCGACGCGTTCTCCACCGGCACCATGCGCGTCAGCGGCCCGTGCGTCAGCACGAAGCCGCCCGGGTGTTGGGACAGGTGCCGCGGGAAGCCCAGCAGCTCCGAGGTGATCTCGACCAGCTGACGCACCGCGAGGTCGTCGGCCTCGAGCCCGGACTCGCGCAAGCGCGCCGCATCGATCGTCTGGCCGTCCCACCACTGGTGGTTGCTGCACAGCGTGTCCAGCACCTCGGGCTCGAAGCCCAGCGCCTTGCCGACGTCGCGCAGCGCGCTCTTCACGCGGTAGGAGATCACCACCGCCGCCAGCGCCGCGCGCTCGCGGGTGTACTTGCGGTAGAGGTACTGGATGACCTCCTCGCGGCGCTCATGTTCGAAGTCGATGTCGATGTCCGGCGGTTCGTTGCGCTCCTTGCTGATGAAGCGCTCGAACAGCACCTGCATCCGGTCCGGGTCGACCTCGGTGACGCCGGTGCAGAAGCAGACGATGGAGTTCGCCGCGCTGCCGCGGCCCTGGCACAGGATGCCCTGCGAGCGCGCGAAGTGGACGATGTCGGCCACGGTCAGGAAGTAGTGCTCGTAGCGCAGCTCCTCGATCAGCGCGAGTTCGCGCTCGATCTGCTCGCTGGCGGCGGCCGGAATGCCCGCCGGCCAGCGCCGGCCCGCGCCTTCGTAGGTGATCCGCCGCAGATGGCTGGCCGGCGTCTCGCCATCGGGCACCACCTCGGACGGGTAGTGGTAGCGCAGTTCGTCGAGGCTGAAATCGCAGCGCTCGGCTACGCGCAGCGTCTCGGCGAGGAGCTCGGCCGGGAAGCTGAGCGCCAGACGGCCGCGGTGGCGCAGGTGCCGCTCCGCGTTGCGGTCCAGCGCCTGGCCGCAGTCGGTCAGCGGCCTGCCCAGCCGCGTGGCGGTCAGCACGTCCTGCAGCGGCTTGCGGCTGCGCACATGCATGGTCACGTCGCCGACGGCCACCAGCGGGATCTCGGTCAGCGCGCCGGCCTCGCGCAGGCGCAGCAGGCGGATCTCGTCGTCGGCATGCTGGGGCTGGTCGATGCCCAGCCAGCAACGTCCGGTGAAGCGCGACAGCAGCCAGCGCGCCATGGACAGCAATTGCGCCGGCGTGGCATGCCGGTCCGGGCAGGCGATCACGACACAGTCGTCCAGCGTCTGCGGGCCGATGTCGGCGAGCGTGCAGCGGTAGGTGCCCTTCTCGGACGAGCGCCGCAATCGCGAGATGAACTGGCACAGGTTGCCGTAGCCGTTGAGGCTGCAGGCCAGCACGACCAGCGTGAACCGGCCCTCGTCGTCCGGGGCCGCGTCCGGGGCCGGGGCCGGGCCGGGTTCAATGAGGAACTGGCTCCCCACGAGCAGCGTCATCCCATGCTGCTTCGCGGCCACGTGCGCACGCACCATGCCGGCCATGCTGCATTCGTCGGTGACCGCGAGCGCGGCGTAACCGAGCTCCCTGGCGCGCTCGACGAGTTCCTCCGGCCAGCTCGCGCCCTTCAGGAAACTGAAGTTGCTGAGGCAGCGCAGCTCGGCATAAGCGGGGAGCGCCGGAACCTCCGGGGCGGCGGCATCAGGCATACATCCCGTGGAGGTACCACGCCTCGACGGCAGCCTTGTCGTCGCCCTCGTTCTTCGCCGCGGTCACCCGTTGCTGATAGACGGCGATGACGCCGGCGTTCTCGTTGACGGCGATCCAGTAGTCGCGGGTGACCTGGCGATGATGTTGCCCCTGCTGGTCCGTGGCGGGCACGCGGTCCCACCAGCCGCCTTCGACGCGGTCCGGGCCGACCAGCAGGGTCAGCGGACCCTGGTAATGCGGCCGGTGGTCGCGCACCGCCAGCCGCAGCGGCGGATCGAGCAGGAAGGCGGGTTCCGGGACGTCCGGCGCGCGCACCGCCGCGTGGCGGCTCCGGTGGCCCTGGCGACGCGACGGGGTCCGGCCGTCGCCGCAGGTCCGCCAGCGCGTCATCCATTCGGGCCGGTGATCGTTCGCGAGCACCGGCTGCAGCACGCGCTCCGGCCCGAGCCGCGCGGCGATGCGCTCCAGCGTCAGGTAGAGCGTCTCGCCGGTGCGCACGACGTCGGGCAGCAGGGAGCCGCTGTCCTCGACCAGCGCCTGCACGCCGACCGCCTCCAGCCGCAGCTCGCCGACGGGCGCCAGCAGTTGGGTCTTGGCCAGGTGTTCGGCCATCAGCCGGCAGAAGTGTTCGAGCTCGCGGATCGGCTCGGCCGTGCGCACCGTGAGGCAACCGCCTTCGCCGGCGTCCTTGGCGCGCATCGAGTCGTGCACCCAGTGCAGCGTCACGCCGGTGGCGCCGGCATGGCGCGCGGCCAGCCAGCCGCACAGCCGCATCAGCAGCGGGCGCACGCCCAGCAGCAGCGCGGGCGCGTGATCCTCGCGGCTGGGCAGTTCGACACGGGCGTGGAAATCCTCGGGCAGGGCGACCCAGGCGTGCGCCTCGGGCCGCAGCCCGTAGGCCTGGTCCAGCATCGTCAGCAGCGCCGCGCCGAAGCGCCGGCTGATGCCGCCGCGCGGCAGCGCCCGCAGCTGACCCAGCGTGTTGATGCCGGCGCGGCTCAGCGGCTCGGCGTGTTCCGCGCCGGCGCTGAGCGTCTGCAGCGGCAGCGGGTCCAGCACCGCCTGCAGCAGACGTCCGCCGAGGTCGAGCACGCCGCAACGCGCCAGCACCAGCGCGGCCGTGGCCGACGGCGCCCAGCCGATGCCGACGGCGCCCAGGTCGGGCGCCTCGTCGCTCAGGCGCGCCTTCAGCGCGGGCAGGCCCCGGAACAGGCGCAGGCTGGCCTCGACCTCCATCACCACGGCGTCCTCCATCAAGGCCACGCGCGGTGTGAACTGCAGACACCACACCGCGAGCCCCGCCTGCGCCTCCGCGCAGATCCCCCAGGGATGCGGCGGCGGCGCGGTCGCCGGGTCCTCAAACGGCGCCGGCGGACGAGGCGGCAGGATCAGCGCGACCCACAACATGGGAGAACTCCGGGAACAGGGCGAGCGCGACGGGCTCGCGCGGGGACAGGGCAGCGGCGTCGGCGGACGCGTCGGCCGCCACGACCGGGGCCCACACCGACGCAGGGACCGGCACGGGCACCGGCGCGACCGGGGCGATCGGCGCGATCGGGCGCATCGTGCTGGGCTGCATGACGCGCGGCGTCAGCACGCGCTCGAGCCCGCCGGGGATCGAGGCCAGCCGCAGCGGGGTCTCGTGGGCGGGGCCCTTGCGCTTGAGGATCTGGACGTCCAGGGCCCAGTCGACGGCGATCGTCGCCAGCACGCGCAGCGGGGCCGGCGACGGGTCATGGCGCGCCGACAGCGGCCGGAACAGGAACACCGGCCCTTCGAACGACTGCGCCAGCACCTGCAGCCGCCGCAACTGCTCGGGCGCGGCCTGCGGCATCCAGGCCAGCACCGCGCCGGCGGCGTTGGACTTGATCAGTTGTTCGGTGCACCAGAGCCGCTCGGACGGCGCGCGGGCGTCGATCCAGACGAGGTGGCGCTCGTCCAGCCCCAGGTGCATCAGGCCGGGCAGGTGAGGGCGTTTGGGCGGTCCGACCATCGCCACCGCGGCGCCGTCGGCGACGACGCGTCGCAACGCCGGTCCCGCCAGCCGCCATTCGGCCAGCGAGAACTGCGGCAGCAGCACTTCGGTCAGCTGGCGCCCGGGCCAGCCGCCGCCCGGCAGTTCGGCATCGAGCGCGTCGAAGCCGCTCGGCCAGACGGTGTCGGTGCCGCGACCCAGTTCGTCGCCGCGCCAGAGCGCGTCGGCCACGGCCGGCGGGAGCGGGAGCGGCACCAGGGGGGGGGACAAGGGAGACATGGCGGTCGTCGGAGACAGAAACGCCGGTCGAACAACCGGCGTTGAATCACTGTATGTGCATACAGTATAGGGCGACGACAGCCCCCGTCCAGGGCTGTTTCAAGCCAGGTGGGCAGAATCTCCGGACTGGCCTCCCGGCGGCCGGGCGACGGCGGAAGAAGCGGGGAATGCCAGCACGAACCGCGTCCCTCCCCGGCCCGGCGCCTCCAGGCTGACGGTCCAGCCCAGGTGCTCGGCGACGCGCTTGACGATCGCCAGCCCCAGGCCCGCGCTGCCGGCGCCGGCCGGGTCGACCTGCATGAAGCGGTCGAAGATCCGGTCGCGCACGGCCGGCGGGATGCCGATGCCGGTGTCCTCGATGACCACGCGGCCGGCCTCGAGCCGGATGTCGACGCGACCCTCGTCGGTGAACTGGCAGGCGTTGCGGATCAGGTTGCCCAGCGCGATGGCCGCGAGCTCGGGCCGCGCGGGCACTTCCAGGCCGGCGTCGGCGGGCGCGGCGTGCAGCGTCATCTCGACCGCCTTGCCCTTGAGCAGCGGCCGGCAGCGCTCCATCTCCTGGCGCAGCAGCGGCAGCAGCGCGGTCGGCGGCGCGCCGATGCTGGCCGGGTCGCGCGACAGCAGCAGCATCGCGACGACGCGCTCGCTGGTGTCGGCCGCGGTGCGCCGGATGCGCTCGGCCAGCTCGACCATGTCGTCGCGGCCGTGCAGGCGCGCCTTCAGGATCTCCGCGGCACCCAGCATGACCGCCAGCGGCGTGCGCAGCTCATGGCTGACGTCGCCGGTGAACCAGCGCTCGCGGTCCAGGTAGCGCTGCTGCGCCTCGGTCTTGGCCGCGAACGCGCGCGACAGCACGCCCAGTTCGTCGGTGGAGTCCAGCAGCGGGTATTCGCGCGGCGCGGCGTCGGTCTCGACCGCGCGGGCCAGCGCGGTCACCGGCGCGACGATGCGGCTCGCGGTCAGTTGCGCCAGGAACAGGGCCAGGCCCAGGCAGCAGACGAAGGCCAGGCCGAGCAGGCCGTAGACGCCGGCCTCGATCTTGGCGAAGTCCTCGTCGCGGTCGGTCAGCACGAAGATCGTCCCGAGGTCGTCGCGGACCAGCGCGGTGAAGGTGGCGTCTTCCTGCGGCAGCGTGTACTTGCCCGGCGGCTTGCCGCGCAGCGCCGGCGGGATGGCATCGCCCTTGTAGAGCGTGACGCTGGGCGGCAGGTCGGCTTCCAGGCCCTGCTTCTCGCGGGCGATGAGCTCGTCGGCGGTGCGGTCCAGGCGCTGGTCGACGAGGCGGTCCTCGATGCTGGAGGCGATGCGCACCGCGGCGACCGCGAAGGCGCCGCAGACCAGCAGCGTCAGCAGCAGGAAGGCGGCGGCCACGCGCGTGCGCAGCGTGGTCGGCGCGGCCTTCGTGCGGCCGGCGCCGCGGGGGGTGTCGCGTGGGGTGTCGCGTGGATCGCCGAGTCCGTGCCGCGGCTCATCCCGCATCGGGCGACACCAGCCGGTAGCCGATGCCCGGGTGGGTCTTCAGCAGCGGGACGGGGAAGGGCTTGTCCAGCGCCGCGCGCAGCGCGTGGATGTGGGTGCGCAGCGCGTCGCTGTCGGGCGGATCGTTGCCCCAGACCTCGCGCTCGAGGTCCTCGCGGCGGACCAGCTTGGGCGCCTCGCGCAGCAGCGCGGACAGCAGCTTGTAGCCGGTGGGCGTCAGCTGCAGCGGCTTGCCGGCGCGGGTGGCCTCCAGCGTGTCGGGGTCGAAGTTGACGTCCGCGTAGCTGACCGCCGAGCTGAGGTTCAGGCCGTGCGAGCGCCGCATCAGCGCCTTGAGCCGGATCTCCAGCTCGACCAGCGAGAAGGGCTTGACGAGGTAGTCGTCGGCGCCGCTCTCGAAGCCGGTGACCTTGTCGGCGATGGTGTCGCGGGCGGTCAGCATGAGGATGGGGGTGGGGCGCCGGAAGTCCTTGCGCAGGCGCCGGGCGACATCCAGGCCGTCCAGGCCGGGCAGGGTCAGGTCCAGCACGATCGCGTCGTAGGAGCCGGCGGCGGCCTGCGCGAGGCCGCCCAGGCCGTTGCGGGCCACGTCCAGCGCGTAGCCCATCGGCTCGAGGTAGGCGAACAGGTTGGCGACGATGTCCGGGTTGTCTTCGATGACCAGCAGCTTCATCACGTGGCTCTCGTTCCTGCGGCGCCGTGCGCCGCGTCGTCCTGGGGGACGGGTCCTGGAGGGAAGGAGTTCCCCCCGTCGGGGCCCGCGGATGTGAGGAATGCTATGCGAGCGAGGGCCTCCCGACCTGTCCGCGGGCTGTCGGCCGCGCCCATGGCAGAGGCATCGCCCGGGATCGGGGCGAACAGCGGGCCATTGCCGGGCCATCACCGGGTGATCAACGGGCCATCGACGGGTGATCAACTGGTTATCAACGGGTGATCAACGGGTGATCAACGGGCCATCGACGGGCCAGCAACGGGCGATGGGCGCCCACGTGCTTCAAAGCTTCTGCGGTTCCTTGCGCTTCGTCACGTTTCGTGACGCAAGTCCGGGCCTGTCACCGACCGCTCGGTCGACGCTGCACTTGAAATCCGGCTTGGGCGCATAATTTGCGGGTTAACCCTATGCTTGCGCCCTTCATCTCCATCCCCGCCGTCGAGCGGCTCACCGCGACCCGCCGGTTGAGCCTGCGTCCGCCTGCCGCGGCGGATGCCCGCAGCTTCCGCGACCTGCTGACCGATCCCGCGAACCGCCGGTTCGACGCGGGCGGTCCGGCTGCGTCCGAGCGGCTGGAGCACTGGCGCGCGCTGTGGACGCGCGACGGGTTGGGACCGTGGGCGGTGGCGTTGAGAGAGCAACCCTCGCTGGGCGCGATCGGTTTCGGCGGACTGAGCCGGGGCCGCATCTGCGGCGTGCCGGCGCTACTGCTGGAGTTCCACTTCCTGTCCGATCACTGGGGCCGCGGTTACGCGGCGGAGATGGCGACGGCGGCGCTGGCGCTGGCCTTCGACAGCCTGCATGCGACGTCGGTGCACGCACTGCTGGCGCCGGGCAACACGGCGGCGCGCAAGACGCTGGAGCGTGTCGGCCTGCGCCTGACCGGTTCCGTCGCCGACTGCCCGGGCGAGGCCGCCAGCCTGCTCTACGAGATCAACGCCGGGCAGTACGCGGCCCTGCCGCAAGAGCCGCCGGAAGCGACGCCGTTCGGGGCTTGAGCCAGCCGGCCAGCCGGCCAGGCATGGACGATCGTCCGCCAGTCGTCCGCCAATCGTCCGACGACGGTTCAACGGGCGCCGCGCTACTGCTGCGGATACACCCGCAGCCCCGCCAGATCCAGCACCCGGAGTCCGCCGTACTCCACGGCGATGAGGCGTTGCTCCTGGAGGTGGCGCAGCGCCTCGTTGACGCGCTGGCGCGAGAGCCCCACCAGGTGCCCCAGCTCCTGCTGCGTGATGCGCAGCAGCCCGTTCACGCCGGGGTAGAGCTGCGGGTGGAACAGCGCCGCCAGGTTGCGCGCCACGCGCAGGTCGGGGTCGCTCTGGCGGTCGATCTCGCGCGCGGCGATGAACTGTCCCAGGCGCTCGTTGAGCTGGTTGAGCACATACCGGTTGAACGCGAGGCTGGTCCCCAGCAACTCGTGGAAGCTCTCCAGCGGCAGGCCCGCGACCACGCTGCGCCGCAGCGCCTGGATGTTGTACCGGTAGGCCTCGCGCTTGAGCAGCGTGCCTTCGCCGAACCAGCCGCCCGGCGGCACCCCGGTGAAGGTGACCTGCCGCGCCGCCGCGTCGTCGTTGCTCATCTTCAGCAACCCGTCGACCACGCCGAACCAGAAGTTGGCCTCCCGCCCGATGCGGCAGATCCGCTCGCCGACCTCGACCTCCGCCACCTGGATGCTCGACGCGACCCGCTCGCGCAGTTCGGGCTCGATCGCCTTCAGCCACGGGATGGCGCCCATCTCCTGCGCACTCGCGGCCCGCGCGCGCAGCCGGATCGGCTGCGTCGGCACGGCCCCGGCGAGGGGCGGCTGCAGGCCCGCGGGCGGGGGCGAACCCGGCGCGGCGTGGACAACGGTGTCGGTGGTCGGGGCCATCCCCCGTTCATCGCGCCTGCGCATGACACCAGCCTGACGCGGCCCCCTGGGGAAAACGCTTCCCCGAAGTCTCCCTAGGACTGTCGTCGCAATGACAACACGACGTCAATGAGCCGGCCTACAGTCGGCGCAACCCCGCGGCTGGAGCGCCTCCTTCAGAGACGGCGACAGCGGGGAATACAAAGGAGACGACGGTGGAACAGACCTTCCCCCGCCTGCTGCTCGCTCACGCCGCCCAGCGCCCCCACGCGCCGGCCCTGCGCGAGAAGGAGCTCGGCATCTGGCAGACGCTCGACTGGGCGGCGCTGGCGGCGCTCGTGCGCGATCTGGCGCACGGCTTCGCCGCCGCCGGCATGACGCGCGGCCAGCACCTCGTCGTGATCGGCGAGAACCGCCCCCGGCTCTATGCCTCGATGCTCGCCGCGCAGTCCCTGGGCGCGATCCCCGTGCCGCTGTACCAGGACGCGGTCGCGGCCGAATTCGCCTTCCCGCTGCAGAACGCGGACGTCGCCTTCGCCGTCGTCGAGGACCAGGAACAGGTCGACAAGCTGCTCGAGATCCGCGCCGCGTGCCCCGCGCTGCGGCGCATCTGGTTCGACGACCCGCGCGGCCTGCGGCATTACGACGCCGACGGGTTGGCCTCGATCGACGGCCTGCGCGACGACGGCCGCGCGCATGCGCTGCAGCACCCCGGGTGGTTCGAGCGCGAGGTCGAGGCCGGCCGCGCCGGCGACGTGGCGGCGATGTTCTTCACCTCGGGCACCACCGGTCATCCGAAGGGCGTGGTGCACACGCACACCTCGCTGATCGACCGCGCCCAGGCCGGCGCGCGCTTCGACAAGCTGACCGCCGACGAGGAGGTCCTCGCCTACCTGCCCTGCGCCTGGATCGGCCAGAACGTCTTCAGCTACGCGCAGTGGCTGGCCTGTGGCTACGTCGTCAACTGCCCCGAATCGGCGGGCACCGTCAGCATCGACCTCAAGGAGATCGGGCCGACCTACTACTTCGCGCCGCCGCGGGTCTTCGAGGGCCTGCTCACCAGCGTCATGATCCGCATGGAGGACGCCGGCGCGCCCAAGCGCTGGCTGTTCGCGAAGGCGATGGCGCTGGCGCACCGCGTCGGCCCGGCGCTGATGGACGGCAAGCCGGTCGACGCCTGGGAGCGCTTCAAGTACCGGCTCGGCGATCTCGCGATCTACGGCCCGCTGCGCAACGCGCTGGGCTTCTCGCGGGTGCGCGTGGCCTACACGGCGGGCGAGGCGATCGGGCCGGATCTCTTCAGCTTCTACCGCTCGATCGGCATCAACCTGAAACAGCTCTACGGCTCGACCGAGACCGCCGTCTTCGTCTGCCTGCAGCCGGACCATGAGGCCAAGTCCGACACCGTCGGCGTGCCCATCGACGGCGTCGAGATCAGGCTGGCGGACAACGGCGAGATCCTGGTGCGTTCGCCCGGCCTGCTCCAGGGCTACTACAAGAATCCGGAGGCGACGGCCGAGGTGCTCGGCGCCGACGGCTGGTACCGGACCGGCGACGCGGGCTTCCTCGACGCGGGCGGCCATCTGAAGATCATCGACCGCGCCAAGGACGTGGGCCGCCTGCGCGGCGGCGCGCACGACGGTGAGATGTTCGCGCCCAAGTACGTCGAGAACAAGCTGAAGTTCTTCGCCTTCATCAAGGAGGCGGTGGCCTTCGGCGATGGCCGGGACCACGTCTGCGCCTTCGTCAACATCGACTTCGAGGCCGTCGGCAACTGGGCCGAGCGCCGCAACCTCGCCTACGCCGGCTACACCGACCTGGCCGGCAAGCCCGAGGTGCTGGCGCTGATCAAGGACTGCGTCGAGAAGGTCAACGCCGACCTCGCGCAGGACGAGCGGCTGGCCGGCAGCCAGATCACGCGTTTCCTGGTGCTGCACAAGGAGCTCGATGCCGACGACGGCGAGCTCACCCGCACGCGCAAGGTGCGCCGCGGCGCGATCGCGGACAAGTACGCCGTGCTGATCGACGCGCTCTACGCGGGCAAGGCCTCGCAGTACGTCGAGACGGCGGTCCGTTTCGAGGACGGCCGCAGCGGCAGCGTCAGCGCCGACCTGCGCATCGAGGCGGCCGCCACCTTCACGCACACCCGGAGGGCCGCCTGATGAGCGCACGGCGCATCGGCGACACGATCCTCGAGGTCGAGCGCATCTCGCTGTCCTTCGGCGGCGTGAAGGCGCTCAACGACATCAGCTTCGACGTCCGCGAGCACGAGATCCGGGCCATCATCGGCCCCAACGGCGCCGGCAAGAGCTCGATGCTGAACTGCATCAACGGCGTGTACCAGCCGCAGCAGGGCGACATCCGCTACCGCGGCGAGGACGTGCGCCAGTGGCGCCCGCACACGCGCCTGCGCCGCATGGCCGAGCGCGGCGTCGCGCGCACCTTCCAGAACCTGGCGCTGTTCAAGGGCATGAGCGTGCTGGACAACATCATGTCCGGCCGCAACCTGCACATGAAGCGCAACCTGCTGTGGCAGGCGCTGCGGATCGGTCCGGCGGCGCGCGAGGAGATCGAGCACCGCGAGAAGGTCGAGCGCATCATCGATTTCCTCGAGATCCAGGCGCATCGCAAGACGCCCGTCGGCGGCCTGTCCTACGGGCTGCAGAAGCGGGTCGACCTGGGCCGCGCGCTGGCGATGGAGCCCCGGGTGCTGCTGCTCGACGAACCGATGGCCGGCATGAACGTCGAGGAGAAGCAGGACATGTGCCGCTTCATCCTGGACGTCAACGACGAGTTCGGCACGACCATCGTCCTGATCGAGCACGACATGGGCGTGGTGATGGACATCAGCGACCGCGTCGTGGTGCTGGACTACGGGAAGAAGATCGGCGACGGCACGCCCGACGAGGTGCGCGCCAATCCCGAGGTGATCCGCGCCTACCTCGGCGCGGGCGAGTGACGGCGGGATGCCGCACAGGGCAGACAGGACAACATCATGGGCTTCTTCCTCGAAACCGTCTTCGGCGGGCTGATGGCCGGCATGCTCTACGCGCTGGTCGCGCTGGGCTTCGTGCTGATCTTCAAGGCCTCCGGCGTCTTCAACTTCGCGCAGGGCGCGATGGTGCTGTTCGCGGCGCTGGCGATGGCGCGCTTCGCCGAATGGTTCCCGCAATGGTTCGGCTTCGAGAGCCTGCTGCTGGCCAACGCGCTGGCGCTGGCGGCGGCCACGGCCTGCATGGTCGTCGTCGCCTGGCTGGTCGAGCGGCTGGCGCTGCGCGGCCTGGTCAACCAGCCGGCGATCACCCTGCTGATGGCGACGCTGGGCATCAGCTACTTCCTCGACGGCGCCGGCCAGCTGCTCTTCGGCAGCGCGACCTACAAGATCGATGTCGGCCTGCCGAAGGACCCGTTGTTCGTGCTCGAGGACCGCTTCCCCGGCGGCCTGCTGCTCAACAAGGAAGACCTGTACTCGGCCGTGATCGCCGCGGCGCTGGTGGCGCTGCTGTCGCTGTTCTTCCAGAAGACCCGCACCGGCCGCGCGCTGCGCGCGGTCGCCGACGACCACCAGGCCGCGCAGTCCATCGGCATCCCGCTGTCGCGCATCTGGGTGATCGTCTGGTCCGTCGGCGGCCTGGTCGCGCTGGTGGCCGGGATCATCTGGGGCAGCAAGCTGGGGGTGCAGTACTCGATCTCGCTGGTCGCGCTGAAGGCCTTCCCGGTCGTCATCCTCGGCGGCCTGACCTCGGTGCCGGGCGCCATCGTCGGCGGCCTGATCATCGGCGTCGGCGAGAAGCTGTCGGAGATCTACCTCGGTCCCGCCGTCGGCGGCGGCATCGAGAACTGGTTCGCCTACGTGCTCGCGCTGGGCTTCCTGCTGGTGCGGCCGCAAGGCCTCTTCGGCGACAAGATCATCGATCGCGTCTGAGTCCGCACTCGACCAGCGACTCGACGAACGACTCGACGACCGATCAAGGAGACCCTCCGTGTTCTATCGTGAAAACGGCCAGTTCAAGGCCTCCTACCGCGCGGACCTGGCGCTGTTTCCGGTCGCGCAGGACCGCGGGGCGGTGCTCGCGCTGGCGCTGATCGCCTTCGTCGCCGTGCCCTGGCTGGCGAGCGACTACACCTTCCGCGCGGTGCTGATCCCCTTCCTCGTGCTCTCACTCGCGGCGCTGGGCCTGAACGTGCTGGTCGGCTACTGCGGGCAGATCTCGCTGGGCACCGGCGCCTTCATGGCCGTCGGCGCCTATGCGGCCTACAACCTGCAGGTGCGCATCGAGGGCATGCCGCTGCTGCTGTCGCTGATCGGCGGCGGCCTGGCGGCGACGGTCTGCGGCGTGATCTTCGGGCTGCCGAGCCTGCGCATCCGCGGGCTCTACCTCGCGGTGGCGACGCTGGCGGCGCAGTTCTTCATCGACTGGTTCACCAACCGCGTGCCGTGGGTGACGAACAACTCGTCGTCGGGCTCGGTGAGCGTCGGCACGCTGCAGCTCTTCGGGCTGCCGCTGGAGACGCCGGCGCAGCGCTACCTGCTGTGCCTGTCGCTGGTGGTCGTGTGCGGGATCCTGACCAAGAACCTGGTGCGCGGCGCCATCGGCCGCGAGTGGATGGCGATGCGCGACATGGACGTCGCCGCCGCCGTCATCGGCATCCGGCCGGTGCACGCCAAGCTGACCGCCTTCGCGGTCAGCAGCTTCATCGTCGGCGTGGCCGGCGCGCTGTGGGGCTTCGTGCACCTGGGCGCGTGGGAGCCGGCGGCCTTCGGCATCGACAAGTCCTTCCAGCTGCTGTTCATGATCATCATCGGCGGGCTGGGCTCCATCGTCGGCAGCTTCTTCGGCGCCGCGTTCATCGTGCTGCTGCCCTTGCTGCTCAACCACGTGCCCCACTGGCTGGGCCTGCCGCTGTCGACGGCTACCGCCTCGCACCTGGAGCACATGATCTTCGGCGCGCTGATCGTGTTCTTCCTCATCGTCGAGCCGCACGGGCTGGCTCGGCTCTGGTCCACGGCGCGCCAGAAGCTGCGCCTGTGGCCGTTCCCCCACTGATCCCCGATCGATCAACCGTCGATCGCGCATTGAGTCCACGAGATTTCAAACCGCACCGCAGAGTGCACCATCAGGAGACGACACCATGAGCTTGAAGACCTTGGCGCGTGGCGCGCTATCCCTCGCGGCCCTGGCGGGCGCATTGCTGCCCGTCGCCGCGCAGGCGCAGGCGGCCAATGAGCAGTTCATCCCGCTGCTGGTGTACCGCACCGGCCAGTTCGCGCCGCTGGGCATGCCCTGGGCGGACGGCAAGCAGGACTACCTGAAGCTGATCAACGCGCGCGACGGCGGCGTCAACGGCGTGAAGCTGGCCTTCGAGGAGTGCGAGACCGCATACGACGCCGCCAAGGGCGTCGAGTGCTACGAGCGCCTGAAGGGCAAGGGCGGTGGCGCGTCCGGCTTCGACACGCAATCGACCGGCATCACCTTCGCGGTGACGGACAAGGCCATCGTCGACAAGGTCGTCGTCGAGACGCCGGGGTACGGCCTGTCGCAGTCCGCCGACGGCACTGTCTTCGAATGGAATTTCCCGTTGCTCGGGACCTACTGGACCGCCGCCGACGTGATGCTGCAGGACATCGCGAAGAAGGAGAAGGGCTCGCTCAAGGGCAAGAAGATCGCGCTGGTCTACCACGACAGCCCCTACGGCAAGGAGCCGATCCCGCTGATCCAGAAGCGCGCCGCGGCCGAGGGCTTCGAGGTGCTGCTGTATCCGGTCACGCCGCCCGGGGTCGAGCAGAAGTCGACCTGGCTGCAGATCCGCCAGCAGCGGCCCGACTACGTGCTGTTCTGGTCCGCCGGCGTGATGACGCCGGCCGGCATCCGCGAGGCGCAGGCCAGCGGTTACCCGCGCGAGAAGATCTACGCGATCTGGTGGGCCGGCTCGGACCACGACGTCAAGGACATCGGCGCCGGCGCCAAGGGCTACAACGCCATCACGCTGCACAACAGCGCGGCCAAGGACAAGGTCCATGACGAGCTGAAGAAGTTCGTCTACGACAAGGGCCAGGGCACCGGCCCGGCCGGCGGCATCGGCGCGCTGGCGCACACGCGCGGCATGATGATCTCGATGCTGCAGGTCGAGGCGATCCGCACCGCGCAGGAGAAGTACGGCAAGGGCAAGGTCATGACGCCCGAGCAGGTGCGCTGGGGCTTCGAGAACCTCAACCTGACCGCGGACCGGCTCAAGGCGCTGGGCTTCGGCGAGGTGATGCGGCCGGTGCAGACCAGCTGCGCCAACCACATGGGCAACGACTGGGCGCGCATCGTCCAGTGGGACGGCGCGAAGTGGAACATCGCGTCCGACTGGTACACCTCGGACAAGACCCACATCGATCCGCTGGTCAAGGAGTACGCCGCCAAGTACGCCAAGGACAAGAACCTGAAGCCGCGCAGCTGCGGCTGAACGTCCCTGGAACCCCGCCTGAGCCACACCGCCATGCAAGCCACTTCCGTTCCCCCCGCCTCCGCGCCGTCCGGCGCGACGGGCGTCGCCGCGGCGGCCCCCGCGCTGCTCGACGTCAACGGCATCGAGGTCATCTACCACCACGTGATCCTGGTGCTCAAGGGCGTCTCGCTGCGCGTGCCCGAGGGGGCGGTGGTGGCCTTGCTCGGCGGCAACGGCGCCGGCAAGACCACGACGCTGCGCGCCGTCTCCAACCTGCTCGCAGGCGAACGCGGCGAGGTCACCAAGGGCTCGATCGAGCTGCGCGGCGAGCGCATCGAGCGGCTCACGCCGGCGGACCTGGTGCACCGCGGCGTGGTGCAGGTGATGGAGGGGCGGCACTGCTTCGCCCATCTGACGATCGAGGAGAACCTGCTGACGGGCGCGTACACGCGCACCGACGGCAAGGCCGCCGTGGCCCGGACGCTGGAGAAGGTCTACGCCTACTTCCCGCGCCTGAAAACGCGGCGGAGCTCGCAGGCGGCCTACACCTCGGGCGGCGAGCAGCAGATGTGCGCGATCGGCCGGGCGCTGATGGCCGATCCGAAGATGGTGCTGCTGGACGAGCCCTCGATGGGGCTGGCGCCGCAGATCGTCGAGGAGGTCTTCGAGATCGTGCGCGACCTCAACCGCAAGGAGCGCACGACCTTCCTGCTGGCCGAGCAGAACACCAACATGGCGCTGCGCTATGCCGACTACGGCTACATCCTCGAGAACGGCCGCGTCGTCATGGACGGCCAGGCCCAGGCGCTGCGCGACAACGAGGACGTGCGCGAGTTCTACCTCGGCATGGGCGGCACCGACCGCAAGAGCTTCCGCGACGTGAAGAGCTACAAGCGCCGCAAGCGCTGGCTCGCCTGAGCGAGCCGACCCAGGGACTGCGCGAGCGGTCCCCCGGGACGATCGCCGCATTGAAGGATTGATGGGAGAGCAGTTCATGGACAACGACTTCTTCGCGCCCCCGCCGTTCAAGGCCGAGGAGGCGCTGGTGCAGCTGAAGCGCGCCCTGCGCGACCTGCGCGCGCTGACCGAGCGCGGCACCGGCTGGAGCTTCGAGAACCAGGAGGTGCTCCAGCTCGTCGCCGCCGAAGGCCAGATCACCGCGAAGCTGGCGAAGAAGCCGGCGCGCAGCCCCGACTGGGAGACGCGTGTCTGCCGCAACGCGGCCGACGTGCGCAAGCTGCAGGACGACCTCAAGCGGCGTCTGGCGCAGTGGGCGGAGGAGTGATGGGCGCCGCCGATCGCGACTTCTACGACGCGCTGGAAACGCGCGACCCCGCCGCGCGCGAGGCCGCGCTGCTGGCGGCGCTGCCGCACCAGGTGGCCAACGCGCGGCAGAACACCGAGGCCTTCGGTGAACTGCTCGGCGAAGTGGAGCCGGACCTGGTCCGCACCCGCGACGCGCTGGCGCGTCTGCCGGTGACGCGCAAGTCGGAACTGCTGGCCCGTCAGCAGGCGGTGCGCGCGGACGCGGGTCGCGTGCCGTTCGAACCCTTCGGCGGTTTTTCGACCATCGGCTGGCGCGGATTGAAGCGCGACGGCGGGGCGCGTCGGGTGTTCCAGTCGCCGGGCTCGATCTACGAGCCCGAAGGACACGGGCGCGACTACTGGCGCGTCGGCCGCGCGCTGCACGCGGCGGGGCTGCGCGCGGGCGACCTGGTCCACAACTCGTTCAGCTATCACCTGACGCCGGCCGGCGCCATGATGGAAGGCGGCGCCGAGGCGCTGGGCTGCACGGTCTTCGCCGGCGGCGTCGGCAACACCGAGCTGCAGCTGCAGGCGATGGCGGAGCTGCGGCCGCAGGCCTACGTCGGCACGCCGAGCTTCCTCAAGATCCTGCTCGACAAGGCGGCGGAGCAGGGTCAGCCCTTGTCCGTGCGCAAGGCGCTGGTCAGCGGCGAGGCCTTCCCGGCCGCGCTGCGCGACTGGTGCGGTGAACGCGGCGTCAGCGGCTTCCAGTGCTACGCCACCGCGGACCTGGGGCTGATCGCCTACGAGACCGCCGCGCGGCAGGGTCTGGTCGTCGACGAGGGCGT
This sequence comes from uncultured Roseateles sp., assembly GCA_946886855.1. The sequence goes on from CAMPJJ010000020.1 coordinate 23,317, forward strand.
GATCCTCGAGATCGTGCGACCCGGCACCGGCGATCCGGTGCCCGACGGCGAGGTGGGCGAGGTCGTCGTCACCACGCTCAACCGCGACTATCCGCTGATCCGCTTCGGCACCGGCGACCTGTCGGCGGTGCTGCCCGGCACCTGTCCGACCGGGCGCACCAACGTCCGCATCAAGGGCTGGATGGGGCGCGCGGACCAGAGTGCCAAGGTGCGCGGGATGTTCGTCCATGCCGGGCAGGTCGCCGAGGTGCTGCGGCGCTTCCCGCAGGCGCGGCGCGGGCGGCTGGTCGTCGAGGGCGAGATGGCGCAGGACCGGATGACGCTGCGGGTCGAGACCGACGGCGGCGTCCCCGAAGGTCTGGTCGAGGGACTGGCCGTGGCGCTGCGCGACGTGACCAAGCTGCGTGGCGAGGTGGTGGTCGTCGCGGCGGGCGCGCTGCCCAACGACGGAAAAGTCATCGAGGACCTGCGGAAGTTCGATTGAATTCCGGTTCCATGCCTCCGGGCTATCCCGGCTTACGTAGTTTCCGTAAGTTGCGATGTGGGGCGGCGACCTAGCATCCGCGCCATCACCCACACCTCCAACGAGGAAGAGACACCATGAAGAAGATCTTGCTCGCCTCCGTCGCGGCGCTGAGCGTCGGCGCTGCCTGGGCCGAATACCCGGACAAGCCGGTGACCATCGTCGTCCCGTTCGCCGCCGGCGGCCCGACCGACAAGGTCGCGCGCGACCTGGCCGAGGCGCTGCGCAAGCCGCTCAACGCGACGATCGTGATCGAGAACGTCGGCGGCGCCGGCGGCACGCTGGGCGCGACCAAGGTGTCCAAGGCCGCGCCGGACGGCTACACGCTGCTGCTGCACCACATCGGCATCTCGACCTCGCCGGCCCTGTACCGCAACCTGCAGTACAAGACGCTGGACGACTTCGAGTACCTGGGCCTGATCAACGAAGTGCCGATGACGCTGATCTCGCGTCCCAACCTGCCGGCCGCCAACTATGCCGAGCTGGTGAAGTGGCTGGGCGCCAACAAGGGCAAGATCAACCTGGCCAACGCGGGCCTGGGTTCCGCGTCGCACCTGTGCGGCCTGCTGTACATGAGCACGGTCAAGATCGACATGACCACGGTGCCGTACAAGGGCACGGGCCCGGCGATGACCGACCTGATCGGCGGCCAGGTCGACCTGATGTGCGACCAGACCACCAACACCACGACGCAGATCGACGGCGGCAAGGTCAAGGCCTACGCGGTCTCGACGACCAAGCGCCTGGGCGGAACGCTGGCCAAGCTGCCGACGCTGGACGAGTCCGGCCTGAAGGGCTTCAACGTGACGATCTGGCACGGCATGTACGCGCCCAAGGGCACGCCCAAGGCGGTGCTGGACAAGATCAACACGGCGCTGAAGACGGCACTGAAGGACGCCGAGTTCCACAAGCGCGAGGAAGCGCTGGGCGCCGTCATCGTCACCGACAACCGCGTGAACCCGGCCGAGCACAAGAAGTTCGTCGCCGACGAGATCAACAAGTGGACGCCGATCATCAAGGCGGCGGGTCAGTACGCCGACTGAGCGCCGACTGAGCGTCGACCTGTAGGACGCGGCGATGCCTCGCCGACGTCCCCCGGCGCGGGCCACCCCGCGCCGCCTCAAGGCCCGCCTTCCGGCGGGCCTTTGCTTTGCTGTGGGCGGCGATGCGCTCCGGCGTGAGGCCGGGCTAAGAACCGGAAGGCCGCTGTCGCGACTGAAGTTCTCTTCTTCACTTCAGGGCATGCGAATGTTGAACAACGTCGGACACAGAACCGAGCAGGGCTCGTCCTCACAGGGGGGGCGGGCCGACGACCCGGCCATCACGCCTGGCCGGGCTGATGGGGGCGTCGATCAGTCTGAACGGCATTCATGCCTGGACGAAGCGGCGAGGCACATGCATCGACTCAAAGTGGCGGCCGCCAAGATGGCGTCAGCCAGGGCAGCGACATCAGAGAGTACGTCGACGGCTGTGCTGCTCGAGCCCGGCATCTGCAGCAGGTGCTGACCGATGGCTTGCAGTCCCAGCGCTTTCCTGAACGCCTGGACGCCCGGTCCTGCTTGGACGGACTCAACGCTCAGGCGGACAAGGTCGAGGACTTGGCCGAAGGCAGACTCACCATCGCGGTGAGCAGAAGCTTCGAGTGCAAGACCTCGGCGCGCATCGAGTGGGGCGACGGGGCGACGAGCACCATGCACTGGGCCGTCGGCAGCACTGGCGACAAGGCCCGCCAGTCGTTCCAGGCAGCCCTCGGGCGGACTTGCGTCGCACGCCCGATCCCCGACGCCTCAGCATCCGACCGGAAGGACGCTCCGGCGCCGGTCCCCTTGGCAGCGGTGCAGCAGCGAGACTCGGACGGCGATGCCAAGATCCTCGAAGCGCTCCTGTCGAGCAATCCATATCTGACCGCCAGCGGCGATCAGGCCAGTGAAGCTTCCTACTACAGCGACCGAATCCAGGGTTTTCTGAAACAGTGGCCGCTGGCCACTGACGATGATCGGAAGTCCTGGTTGAACATGGCGCGCACCATGTGCGAGTACGGCATGAAAAAGAACAAGACGTGGAATTCGATCGCCGGCGAATCGGCGAGGGCGCTGATCGAAGGCCCGAAGATCGAGACAGCACCACCGGAAGCGGCACAACCCCCGTTCGACGTGGTCACTGGAGAGAAGGAACTCCTGGTGCTCATCGACAACAACCCCTATCCCGTGGACCACGACGACCATGCCGGGTATGCGCAACGGATGGCCCAACTCCGAGTTGATTGGGATGCGTCCGACGATGGCGGGAAGAAGAGGGTGCTGGAGACGGCGAACCATGTGAACAGCTACGCCACCCGGGTCATGGCGAGCTGATCGACGGTCCGGCCGGCAATCGGCACAGCCCCTGACCCCTGGCCTCCTCAGGGCGCCCGAGGCAGCTCGTGATGCCGCATCAGGTGCCGGATGGCCTCCGACGGCCGCGCGCGCTGGTGACGCACGGCCGCGAAAGCCTCGGTTTCCAGCGCCAGGGCGCCGGCCAGCGCGGACTGCCAGCGCGGCAGGGCATCGCCGTCGAGCAAGTCGCTCGACGGGAGGGACTGCAGCAGCGCCTGCGCCATGCACAGCGCGTCATGTCCGGGAAGCGTCGGGAATCGTTCCGGGGCGGCCCGGGTCAGCGCCGCGAGATGCGCGTCGCGGTCGCGGACGGCGGCGGGCAAGTCCGTCGGGATCTGCTGGGAGAAGGGGACGACGAGCAGGCAGTCGGAGTGGTTCGAGCTCACGCCCTCGGCACCGGCCTTCACGGCATGCGCGAGCATGGAGCGCATCTCCCCCCGCCATGAGCGCAGGGCGTCCGAGAGCGGCGGCTCCCCGGGCGTCCCCAAGCGCGAGGCCCGCAGATAGACGGCCCCCATCAGCGCTGTGGCGCGAACGCCGGTGAGCTCCCGTCCGGCGAACTGGCAGTCTTCCCGCGCGCTCTCCAGCAACTGATGGAGGTCGCGCAGGTCGGACTGCAGTTGCTGGGGGTTGTTGCGCAGGTCGGGGTCGGCGTCGATGCGATCGAGATGCGCGGTCACACGGCGCAGCGCGTCTTCGAGTGGCGCCTGTCGGGCCGGCGCTCGACGGCCGACAGTCTCCTCGCGCAGAGGCGCCGGGAAGTCGCCGGTGTCGGACGCGCCGAATGGCGAGAAGTCGGACAAGGGGTCGGAGGGAGGCAGTCGGTCCATGATGGCATCCGGTCAAGAGGTGCCGCCTCAGTGGACGCCTCCCGCGGTGCATCCGTCATCCCGTGATGCTCACCCCGCCACCGCCATCACGCCACCGCGATCCCGTCACGTCACCACGTCACGTCACCACGTCGCCGCCATCACGCCGGCGACCGGCACACCACCCCCACCTTGTTGCCATCCAGGTCGCGGAAGTAGGCCGCATAGAAGTTGGGCCCGTAGTTGTCGCGCGGGCCGGGGCGGCCGTCGTCCTTGCCGCCGCCGCTGATCGCCGCGGCGTACACCGCGTCGACCTGCGCCCGGGTCGATGCCGCCAGCGCCAGCATCGTGCCGTTGCCGGCGGTCGCCTCCAGCCCGTTGAAGGGTTGCACCACCCACAGTTGCGTCTCGCCGCCTTCGGGCCCGTAGCCGACCATTTCGTCGTCCGAATAACCCGGCTTCAGGCCCAGCGGCGCGAGCGCGGCGTCATAGAACGCCTTGGCCGCGCGGCGGTCGTTGCTGCCCAGGGTGACGTAGCTGATCATGGTGGGGGTCCTTGCGTCGATTTGCTTTGCAGGCCCACATTCTCATCACATTCGCATCGGAATCGTCACCGGCCCGTCGTTGACCAGGCGGACCTGCATGTCCGCGCCGAATTCCCCGGTCTCGACGACCGGATGCTGCGACCGCGCGAACGCGACCGCATGGTCGTAGAGCCTGCGGCCGAGTGCCGCGGGCGCCGCGCCGGTGAAGCTCGGCCGGTTCCCGCCCGAGGTGTCCGCCGCCAGCGTGAACTGCGAAACGATCAGCAGGCCGCCGCCGACGTCCTGCACGCTGCGGTTCATCTTGCCGGCCTCGTCGCTGAAGATGCGCAGCCTGAGGATCTTGTGCAGCAGCTTCTCCGCCACGGCCTCGCTGTCCTGCGGCTCGGCGCAGATCAGCAGCAGCAGGCCCGGGCCGATCTGGCCCGTGCAGCGGTCGCCGACATCGACCCGCGCCTCCTTCACCCGTTGCAGCAGCGCGATCATGCTTGTCCTTCCTGGTCGGGCGTGGCAGCGGAGGCGGACGCCGATGGGGCCGCTGACGGGGTCGTCTCGCGCGCCGCCATTTCGGCGAAGCGCGTCTCGACGTTGACCGGCAGCAGCTGGATGCTGGCGCGCAGGCCGGGCAGGGCGCGCATCAGCGCCTGCTCGACCTGACCCCGCAGCGCGGCGGCCTGGCCGAGCGTCCATCGCGCCGGCACGTGCAGATGGAAATCGACATGGCGCTGCTGTCCCGCCACGCGCGTGGCGACATGGTCGAAGCGCAGTTCCGGGGACTCGAAGCGCGCGAGCACCTCGGCGATCGCCCGCTGGTCCTCGGGTTCGAGTGCCATGTCCATCAGCCCGCCGGTGGACTTCCCCATCAGGTGCACCGCCTCGCGCAGGATGTTCAGCGCGACCAGGATCGCCAGCAGCGGATCCAGCCAGGTCCAGCCTGTCAGCAGCACGCCGATCAGGCCGGCGACGACGCCGACCGAGGTCCAGACGTCGGTGAACAGGTGACGCGCGTCCGCCTCGAGCGCGATCGAGCGGTGTTCGCGCGAGGCCTGCAGCATCTTCCACGCCAGCGCCCCGTTGATCGCCGTGCTGACCAGCGACAGCGCCATGCCCAGGCCGAGCTGCTCCAGCGGCTGCGGCGCGCGCAGCCGCTCGACCGCGGCCCAGGCGATGCCCAGCGCCGCGATCAGGATCAGCGCGCCTTCGAACGCGCTGGAGAAGTACTCCGCCTTGTGATGGCCGAACGGGTGGTCCTCGTCGGGCGGCCGCCGCGCGATCGTCACCATCGCCAGGCCGAAGAGCGCCCCCGCGAGGTTGATCCCCGATTCGAGCGCGTCGGAGGCCAGGCTCACCGAGCCCGTCCACCACCAGGCGGCCGTCTTCAGGGCGATGGTCAGCACGGCCACGCCGGCGGACAACTTCAGATATTGCTGCACTTGCATGGCGTCGATTTTGCCGGTCCTAGAATGGCGCCCGATCCGTTCCTCGTTCCGGATCCCACCACGTCCCACCTCCTCAGCCTCCTCCGGACAGCACCATGAGCAACACCCCTCCCGTCCACGACGCCGATCTGAGCCACATCCCGCCGCGCGACAAGGCCGAGCTGCTCTCCCAGGCGCTGCCCTACATCCGCAAGTACCACGGCAAGACCATCGTCATCAAGTACGGCGGCAACGCGATGACCGACCCCGCGCTGCAGCAGGACTTCGCCGAGGACGTGGTGCTGCTCAAGCTGGTCGGCCTGAACCCGGTGGTCGTGCACGGCGGCGGTCCGCAGATCGAGGACGCGCTCAACAAGCTGGGCAAGAAGGGCCACTTCATCCAGGGCATGCGCGTCACCGACGAGGAGACGATGAGCGTGGTCGAGTGGGTGCTCGCCGGCGAGGTGCAGCAGGACATCGTCGGCCTGATCAATGTCGCCGGCGGCAAGGCCGTGGGCCTGACCGGCCGCGACGGCGGCATGATCCGCGCCAAGAAGCTCAAGCTGATCGACAAGGACGACCCGGCCAAGGAGCATGACGTGGGCTCGGTCGGCGACATCGTCGCCATCGACCCCAGCGTCGTGAAGGCGCTGCAGGACGACCAGTTCATCCCGGTGATCAGCCCGATCGGCTTCGGCGAGAGCAACGAGAGCTACAACATCAACGCCGACGTCGTCGCCGGCAAGCTGGCCGAGGTGCTCAAGGCCGAGAAGCTGGTGCTGCTGACCAACACGCCGGGCGTGCTCGACAAGCAGGGCAACCTGCTGACCGACCTGTCGGCGCGCGAGATCGACGAGCTCTTCGCCGACGGCACGCTGTCGGGCGGCATGCTGCCCAAGATCGCCTCCGCGCTGGACGCCGCCCGCAGCGGCGTCAAGGCCGTCCACATCATCGACGGCCGCGTGCCCCATGCGATGCTGCTGGAGATCCTGTCCGAGCAGGCTTACGGCACGATGATCCGATCGCACTGAGCAGATCGGCACCACGCCTCCTTCAAAGAGGCCCTCCGGATCCCCCTGATGGGTGGATTCACCCACCGAGCCCCCTCCGGACGAGGGGGCTCGGTCGTTTGCGGCGGTCGCACGGGATCGCTGCTTGCCCTACGCTGTCCCGCTGGCCGCCGGGCTTGGTCGAAGGTCATACCACTGCAAGCTGGGGATTGCCGCTGAAACACGCGACATCCCAGAATGCGCCACGAAACGGCTCCACAGGCCGTGAGGGATTGCATGTCACTTTTCAGCGTCTTGATCGTCGAGGATCAGCTTCGTTTCCGCGAAGCGTTCGCCCATGCCCTTGAGAAAGCGCCGGACATCCGTCTGGTCGGCATGGCCACCGACCTCCAGCAGGGCCGGAAGATGTTCGACCAGACGCGTCCCGACGTGCTGCTGGTGGACCTCGACCTGCCCGGGGGCAGCGGCATCGAACTGATCCGCCACGCGGCCCACGTCGCGCCGGAGTGCGAGGTGATGGTCATCTCCGTCTTCGGCGACGAACAGCATGTGCTGTCGAGCATCGAGGCCGGCGCGACCGGCTACCTGCTCAAGGACTCGCTGGCGCTGGACCTGCCCGGCCAGCTGCGCTCGCTGCGCGCAGGCGGCAGCCCCATCTCGCCGGTGATCGCGCGCCGGCTGCTGCTGCGCCTGGCGCCGCAGGGCGCGGGCGCGCATCCGCGCGGCTTCGGCGATTCGGCCCCGATGCCGCTGGTCGACGAGCAGGTCGTCGCGCTGTCCGAGCAGGAATCGCGCGTGCTGCACCTGGCCGCCAAGGGCTTCACCTTCGACGAGATCGCGCAGTTCATGAACGTGTCGCCGCACACCATCATGACCTACGTGAAGCGCACCTACCGCAAGCTGCAGGTGCGCTCCAAGGTCGAGGCGATCTACGAGGCGCGCCGCCTGGGCTGGTTGCGGGACTGATCGGGCAAGGCCTGCCCCTCGCAGCGGCTGTCCTCTCTGGATGAGCCGGAAACCGGCCTCGAGGATTGACGTACGACGTCCGGCATCGACGTCAAGGGGGCGTTCCGGCTGTGACAGAATCGCCGCACACTTCGGCCCCCTCCATGCACCCCAGCTCCTCGGACACCCCGGACTCCGCCGCCGCCAAGCCGGCGGAGCTGCCCCGCAAGCGGCTCAAGCCGGGCGAGCGCCGGGTGCAGATCCTGCAGACGCTGGCCAGCATGCTGGAGCAGCCCGGCGCGGAACGGGTGACCACCGCCGCGCTCGCGGCGCGGCTCGAGGTCAGCGAAGCGGCGCTGTACCGCCATTTCGCCAGCAAGGCCCAGATGTTCGAAGGCCTCATCGAATTCATCGAGACCAGCATCTTCTCGCTGCTCAACCAGATCGCCGAGCGCGAGACCGACGGCCTGGCGCAGGCGCAGCGCATCGTCGCGGTGCTGCTGCAGTTCGGCGAGCGCAACCCGGGCATGGCGCGCGTGATGGTCGGCGACGCGCTGGTCTATGAAAACGAGCGCCTGGTCGCGCGCATGAACCAGTTCTTCGACAAGGTCGAGTCGTCCTTGCGGCAGGGCCTGCGCACCGCCGCGGAGGCCTCGGGCTCGACCACGCCGACCGTCGAGGCGCAGGCCCAGGCCTCGGTGCTGGTGAGCTTCATCATCGGCCGGCTGCAGCGCTATGCGCGCTCCGGCTTCAAGCGCCTGCCGACCGAACAGTTGGATGCCGCGATGCGAATGCTCGCCTGAGCGTTCACGACGCCAGACGCCCGGAACGTCCCGGGCGGCGACCTACACTCCGCGTCATGTCCGACGCCCTTGATGCCCTGCTGCGACGCGCCGATGCGCTGCTGAACCGCCTGGAGGCCGTGCTGCCCCAGCCCCTGACGCCGCCCGACTGGGACGCCGCCGTGGCCTTCCGCTACCGCAAGCGCGGCGCGAGCGCGCGGCTCGAGCCGGTCAGGCACCTGTCGGCGATCCGGCTGACCGACCTCAAGGAGGTCGAGCCGCAGAAGGAGCGCCTGCTGCGCAACACGCGCCAGTTCGTGCAGGGCCAGCCCGCCAACAACGTGCTGCTGACCGGCGCGCGCGGCACCGGCAAGAGCTCGCTGATCAAGGCCTGCCTGAACGAGTTCGCCGGACAGGGCCTGCGCCTCATCGAAGTCGACAAGGGCGACCTGGTCGATCTGCCGGACCTCGCCGACCTCGTGGCCGACCGGCCGGAGCGCTTCGTGATCTTCTGCGACGACCTCAGCTTCGACGAAGGCGAGGCCGGCTACAAGGCGCTGAAGTCGATGCTGGACGGCTCCGTCGCGGCGGCCACCGACAACCTGCTGATCTATGCGACCAGCAACCGCCGCCACCTGCTGCCCGAGCAGATGAAGGACAACCTCGCTGCCACCTACTCGGAGCGCGACGGCAACGTCGAGGTGCATCCGGGCGAGGCGGTGGAGGAGAAGATCTCGCTGTCCGAGCGCTTCGGCCTGTGGATCAGCTTCTACGGCTTCAGCCAGCAGGAGTACCTCGCGATCGTCGCGCAGTGGCTGACGCATTTCGGCCTGGACGCCGCCCGCATCGAGGCCGCGCGCCAGCCGGCCCTGGTCTGGGCGCTGGAGCGCGGGTCGCGCTCGGGGCGCGTCGCCTACCAGTTCGCGCGCGACCTGGCGGGGCAGGGGCAGGTCCATGACTGACAGGAACGAGTCCGCGAATCCGCACAGCCCTTCCGCCGCCAGCGATCGCGTGCCGGTGGACGTGGCCGTCGGCGTGCTGGTGCGGCGCGAGCCGAACGGCCGCGAGAGCGAATTCCTGCTGACCTCCCGCCCGGAGGGCAAGGTCTACGCCGGTTACTGGGAATTCCCGGGCGGCAAGCTCGAGGCCGGCGAGACGGTCGAGCAGGCCCTGCGCCGCGAGCTGCACGAGGAGCTGGGCATCACGATCGGCGCGGCGCAGCCGTGGAAGATCGAGCTGATGGAGTACCCGCACGCCAAGGTGCGCCTGCACTTCTGCAAGGTGTACGAGTGGCAGGGCGAGTTCGAGATGCGCGAAGGCCAGGCGATGAGCTGGCAGCGCCTGCCGGTGCAGGTGCAACCGGTGCTGCCGGGCACGATCCCGGTGCTGCAGTGGTTCGCCGCCGAGCGCTTCCACGTCGGGGCGACCCATGTCGTCTGAAGGCACGACCGAAGGCGTGACCGCCGTCGCCGCCGCGACCGCGGACTACACTGACGCGATGGACTGGCTGGATCAGATCAAGTGGGACCGCGACGGGCTGGTGCCCGTCATTGCCCAGGAGCAGGGCTCGAACGACATCCTGATGTTCGCGTGGATGAATCGCGAGGCCCTGGCCCGCACCGCCGAGGTCGGCGAGGCGGTCTACTGGAGCCGCTCGCGCCAGCGCCTGTGGCACAAGGGCGAGGCGTCCGGCCATGTGCAGCAGGTCCACGGCATCCGGCTGGACTGCGACAACGACGTGGTGCTGCTGAGCGTCACGCAGCACGGCCACGAGCCGGGCATCGCCTGCCACACCGGCCGCCACAGCTGCTTCTTCCAGAAGCTGGAGAACGGGCAGTGGACGGCGGTCGAGCCGGTCCTGAAGGACCCCGCCAGCATCTACAAGGCTTGAGCGCCATGAGCCCGTCTGACCTGCACGCTGCACCCGATCCCGCCGGTACCCCTGGTACCCCTGAGGCCCTCTTCCCGCCCGACAGCCCGTCGCCCGCGGTGACGGCCCCGCTGACGGATCCCGCGACGGCGCCGCTGAACGGCACCGACGTGCTGGCGCATCTGGGCGACGTCGTCGCCCAGCGCCGCGCCGAGGGCGATCCCGACAAGAGCTACGTCGCCAAGCTGTTCGCCAAGGGGCTGGACCAGATCCTGAAGAAGGTTGGCGAGGAAGCGACCGAGGTCGTGCTCGCGGCCAAGGACGGCGCGCCGGACAAGCTGGTCTACGAGGTCGCCGACCTGTGGTTCCATTCGATCGTCGCGCTGGCGGCCTTCGACCTGCGACCGGAACAGGTGCTGGCCGAACTGGCCCGTCGCGAAGGCCTGTCCGGCCTCGAGGAATTCGCCCGTCGAAGCCCGCAGCCGAAGGGCACGTGAGGGCACGTGAGGGCAGCCGCATGAAGGAGACCGCATGAAGGAGACCGCATGAAGGAGACCGCATGAAGGAGACCGCATGACCCAAACGTTCGACCTGCCGCCGCTCGATCCCGAGCGCGAGGCGAGCCTGCGCACCATCGGCATCATCAGCTACGTGCTGCACGCGGTGGTCGCGATCGGCGCCTTGCTGCCCGGCGTGCAGGCCAGCATCGTGCTGCTGATCGTGGCGGTGATCGTCGACCTGGTGAAACGCGACGACGCCGCCGGGACCTGGCAGGCCACCCACTTCTCATGGCGGCTGCGCAGCGTGCTGTGGTGCGGCATCCTGTACGTCGTGACGATCCCGCTGTGGTTCCTCTTCGTCATTCCCGGCTGGATCGCCTGGTGCGCGATCTCGATCTGGTTCCTCTACCGCATCGTGCGGGGCTGGCTGGCGATGAACGACCGCCGCCCCATGCCCCGCTGACGGGTGCCCCGCTGACCGATCCTCACCGTCGCCGACCATGAGCCACGACCCCAACTGCCTCTTCTGCAAGATCGTCCAGGGCCAGATTCCCTCGAAGAAGGTCTACGAGGATGACGACATCCTCGCCTTCCACGACATCCATCCGTGGGGACCGGTGCATTTCCTGCTGATCCCCAAGCAGCACATCGCCAGCATGGTCGACCTGCAGCCCGAGCATGCGCCGCTGCTGGGCCGGATGTCGGTGCTGGTCCCGACGTTGATGAAGGAACTCGGCGTCACGAACGGTTTCCGGACCGTCATCAACACCGGTTCGGATGGCGGGCAGGAGGTCTTCCACCTTCACATGCACGCCATCGGCGGACCGCGTCCCTGGTTGAAAGGCTGAGCGCCGGCCCCATCTGTTTCCCCGCCACCGATTCACCGCCGACACCGGTGCCGTCTGCGGGAGCGCTCGGTTTTCCGATCTCCTGCGTTCGTCCAGCGGGTGGTATTGGCCCCATAAGCCGCTGAAGCGGGGAGGGACGGGCATTGATCGCCGACATGCCTGTCATGCGCGCACCGTAGAATTTCGGCTTCCGACTCTGGAGATTGTCATGGGTGGTTTGAGCATTTGGCACTGGCTGATCGTGCTGGTCGTCGTCATCGCCGTCTTCGGCACCAAGAAGCTGCGCAATGTGGGCGGCGACCTGGGCGCTGCGGTCAAGGGATTCAAGGACGGCATGAAGGACGGCACCTCGTCCGACGCGCCGCCGCAGCAGGTGGCCAACACCAACAAGGCGGCTGATCCGAACACCGTCGACGTCGACGCCAAGACGCGCTCCTGAGCGCGGCCCGCATGGTCGATTTCGGCTTTGACAAGCTGGTGCTGATCGGCGCCGTGGCGCTGGTCGTGCTCGGCCCTGAGCGCCTGCCGCGCGTGGCCCGGACGGTGGGCACGCTGCTGGGCAAGGCGCAGCGTTACGTGTCCGACGTGAAGGCGGAGGTGAACCGGTCCATCGAACTGGAGGAACTCCAGAAGATGAAGGGCCAGTTCCAGACGGCGGTGAACGACGTGCAGTCCAGCGTGCAGGAACAGATGGACGCTGCCAGCCAGTCGCTGCAGTCCACCTGGTCCGACCTGTCCGTGGACGGTTCCAACGCGGACGGCACGATCGGCGGCTACGGCGGCCCGGTCCCGGTCTATTCGCATCCCAGGAAGAACTGGCGCCTCAAGCGCGGCGCCACGCCGGTCTGGTACAAGCAGCAGCAGGGCGTGCGTCGCCACGCCCAATCCGGCGCGGCCCGCGTGGCGCGCTTCCGTCCTTCCCGCCGAGCCCCATGAGCAGCCCCCAAGAAGACGAACTGGCCGGCACCGAACAGCCTTTTGTGTCCCACCTGATGGAGCTGCGCGACCGGTTGATCCGGGCGCTGCTCGCGGTCGGGGTGGCGTTCGGCCTGCTGTGCGTCTGGCCCAGCCCCGGCAGCCTGTTCGATCTGCTGGCGATGCCGCTGGTGGCGCACCTGCCGCAGGGCAGCTCGATGATCGCGACCAACGTGCTGTCGCCCTTCCTCGTGCCGCTGAAGATCACCTTGCTGGCGGCCTTCCTGCTGGCCTTGCCGGTGGTGCTGTACCAGGTCTGGGCCTTCGTGGCGCCGGGCCTGTACTCGCACGAGAAGCGGCTGGTGATGCCGCTGGTGGTCTCCAGCACGCTCCTGTTCTTCGCCGGCGTCGCGTTCTGCTATTTCTTCGTCTTCGGCAAGGTGTTCACCTTCATCCAGAGCTTCGCGCCGAAGAGCATCACCGCCGCGCCGGACATCGAGGCCTACCTGGGCTTCGTCATGAACATGTTCATCGCCTTCGGTGCCGCGTTCGAGGTGCCGGTGGTGGTGGTGGTGCTGGCGCGCATGGGTCTGGTGACGGTGCCGCAGCTCAAGCAGTTCCGCGGCTACTTCATCGTGCTGGCCTTCGTCATCGCGGCGGTGATCACGCCGCCGGACATCGTCTCGCAGCTGGCGCTGGCGATCCCGATGTGCCTGCTCTACGAGGTCGGCCTCTGGGCCGCCAACGCCTTCGCCAGATACTCGAAGGCTCCGGACGCCGAGGCCGAGGAAAGCAGCGGCACCACTGGCTGAACCCCGCAGCCTCCAGCAGACGCCCGATCCCGATCGGGCGTTTGTCATTGCGCTCCAAAAGATCCCGGCAGTCCTCTTCCCCCGAACCGTCGAAGTCCAATGAGGAGGGTGGGGCCGGAATGATGCTGGGGATTCGCGGACGCGAGGTCCCCTGCATCGTGGAGCGCCCGCGCTTGGCCGATCGCAGTGATTTCCAGAGCCCCCCTAAGACGACGCCAGTCCGGGAGATGGCAACATGCCGCCTTCCGCTGAGAGGCGAGCCTTTCCAAGAATTCCATGGACTTCCACTCCCTGCTTTCCCTGGCCGAGCTGGCCTGGCCGGTGCTGTTGAAGGGCACGGGTTACACGCTGCTTTTCGCGGTGATGGCGATGATTTTCGGTTTGCCGCTGGCGGCGCTGATCACGCTGGTGCGGGTGCTCCAGCTTCCGGTGCTGGACCGTCTGATGGCGGTCTACGTGAGTGCGATGCGCGGCACGCCGCTGCTGGTGCAGGTGTTCATCGTGTATTACGGGCTGCCGAGCATCGGCATCGAGTTTTCCCCGCTGGTGGCGGGTGTGCTGACGCTGACCTTGAACGTTGCCGCGTACATGAGCGAGACCTTGCGCGGTTCGATCGCCGCGGTGGCGCAGGGTCAGTGGCTCGCGGGCACCTCGCTGGGCCTGAGCCGTCCCCAGACGCTGCGTTTCGTGGTCGGCCCGCAGGCGCTGCGCGCCGCCGTGCCGAGCCTGTCCAACAGCCTGATCTCGCTGATCAAGGACACGTCCCTGGTGTCGGTGATCGCGGTGACGGAGCTGATGCTTGCGACCAAGGAGGTCATCTCCACGACCTTCCAGCCGTTCCCGCTCTACCTGGCGGCGGCGCTCATCTACTGGGCGCTGAGCTTCGCGTTCGAGCAGGTGCAGAAGTGGATGGAAAAGCGCCTGGCCTATCCGCATTGATCCTGCCGCACTGACGTCCCCGCCCTGATGACCCCCTCCGTCGCTGTTTCTCCCTCGCTCCTTTCCGTGCATCTGCGACTGGTCGGCATGGCCGTCCTCTGGGGCGCTTCCTGGCCCTGGGGCCGGGTGCTGGCGCAGGCGATGCCGCCGCTGGCGGCCGCGGCATGCCGCTTCCTGTTCGCGGGCGCGATCCTGATGCTGTGGCTGGCCAAGACCGGCCGGCTGGCGGCCTTGCGCGACTGGGGCGCGACGCGTTGGGCGGGGATGGTGCTCGCCGCCAGCTTCGGCGTCTTCGGTTACGCGACCTTCTTCATGAGCGGGTTGCGGCATGTGCCCGCCGGCAAGGGCGCGCTGGTGATCACGCTGAATCCGGTGATCACGCTGCTGCTGGCGGCGTGGCTCTTCGGCGAACGCCTGAACAAGCGGATCGGCCTGGGGATGGCGATGGCCGCGGTGGGCGCCGCCGTCGTGATCACCAAGGGTGAGCCCTGGCATGTGTTCGACGGCCGCGTCGGCATCGGCGAAGTGCTGCTGCTGGGTTGCGTCGGATGCTGGGTGGCCTACACGCTGATCGGACGCAAGGTGATGGTCGGCGTCGACGCGCTGACGACGACCGCCGTCACGGCCGCGATCGGCGCGCTGATGCTGCTGGTGCTGACGCTGGTCGTCGACGGCACGGCCGGCCTCACCGGCGTGCTGGCCGCGCCGCGCAACGCGTGGCTGTGCATGGCTGGCATCATCGTCGGCTCGACCGCGCTGGCCTATGCCTGGTACTTCGACGGCGTGAAGGCGCTGGGCGCCGGCGCGGCCGCCGGCTACATCACGCTGGTGCCGGTGTTCGGCGTGGTGTTCTCGGCGCTGTGGCTGGGCGAGGTCGTCGACGCGTCGCTGCTGGTCGGCGGCACGATGGCGATCGCCGGCACGGCCTTGATGAACCTCGGCCGTCGCTGAGGCTTACTTCCTGCCCGCGCCCACCAGCACGATGCCGCCGACCGCGATGGCGGCAATGCCGGCCCACAGCGGCACGTTGACGCGCTTGGTCTCCTCGACCTTGAGTTCGATCGGACCGACCTTGGCGGCGGTGTTTTCCTTCGTGTACGAGAACCCGCCGTAGACCAGGCCCAGCACGCCCGCGATGATCAGGATCACCGCGATCAATCGACTAGCAGCCATGACGTCCTCCAATGTGTGCGATGTGATGTTGAGATGACAAGGCCCCGGCCGTCGCCTCGCATGTCGTACGGCGTCGGGGTGGCTCATTGGAGCGCTTCGGTGCGCCGGCGCACGTAGGACGCCGCCGCGTTCGCATGTCGGGCGTCTTCGCGGCACGCCCGCCGCGCCCCGGCGCGACGGGGTCGTTGCGGAGCGTGGCGCAGCAGGGAGAATCCGCCGATGCGTTTCCTCCGAGTCCTCGTCCTGACGCGTCGTCATCCGTCCGCCATCCTGCTGCTCGTGCAGTTGCTGGGCCTGCTGCTCTACCCGCTGCTCGAGGGCAGCCGTTCGGCGCCGCTGGCGCTGGGCGCCTTCGGCATCGTGGTGCTGATCTTCACGACGCGCATGGTGCGCAGCACGCCGGGCCTGACCTGGCTGAGCGTGACCATCGCGCTGCCGGCCGTCGTGCTCCTGCTGCTGCAGGCGTTCTGGCACATGGAGCAGTTGCTGCCCTGGTCCTCGGCGCTGGAGGCGCTGTTCTACTTCTACGCCGCCATCAGCCTGACCGCCTACATGATGAGCGACTGGCACGCGACGACCGACGAGCTGTTCGCCGCCGCCGCCACCTTCACGCTGCTGGCCTGGGGCTTCGCTCACCTGTTCGTGGTGGTGCAGGCGCTGTATCCGGGCAGCTTCTCGGCGGCGGTGGATCCGCAGGCGCCGCGCACCTGGACGGAGCTGATGTTCCTCAGCTTCGCGCTGCTGTCCAGCACCGGCATCGGCGACGTGATCCCGGTGAAGCCGCTGGCGCGGGGGGTGACGACGATCGAGATGTTCGTCGGCGTCATGTACCTCGCGGCCGTGGTGTCGCGGCTGATCGGGCTGACGCTGATCCGGCAGCGGGAGTTGTCGGATCTGGATTGAGGCTCAGCGCGTCGCCGTTTCCTCATCCCCCGTCGGCAGCCGCAGCGCCCCGGTGTTGTAGTCGTACTCGAACACCTCGCCGTGCCGTGCCCAGGTCACCGCGGTCTGCAGCACGGCGTCCGCCTCGGTGTCGTCGAGGTGCTCGCTCAGCAGTCTGAGCACCGGCTTGTCCGGCATCTCGCCGCTGGGCTCCTGCTCGAGGCTGTGCCGGATGTGCGCGATCAGCGGCACGTGGGCGAGCAACTGCTGACCGAAGAGGTCCCGCCGCAGCCCGTGCGTGCCGTCCACGTAGCGCCGCCCCAGCGGCGTCAGCTGCAGGTCGCCGCTGTCGAGCTGCGCCAGTCCCAGCAGCGCCAGCGCATGCGCGACCGGCAGCAGCTCCGAGTCCGGCAGCCCCGCTTCCTCGCACAGCTGCGGCAGGTCCGCGCGGCCGTCGAAGGGCGGTTCCGTCAGCAGCTCCAGCAGGCCGTCCATCCGGGCCACGTCGGCCGCCGGCAGGCGCTCGGCCAGCGGCGCCGGCGCCGTCGCCGCATCGACCGCGCCCGCAGTGCGGGACGGCCGCGCCGCGCCCGCCGTCATCAGCGCATAGACCTCGTCGATCAGCGCGCGCACGTCGGCGCTCTCCGGATCGCGCGGCCGCGGCAGCTGCACCGACAGCTGGCAGCGGATCCGCCCCGGATCGCTCGCGAAGATCAGCACGCGGTCGGCCATCATCACGGCCTCCTCGATGTTGTGCGACACCACCAGCATCGCCCGCGTCGGCATGTGCCCGCCGTCCCACAGCTCGAGGATGTCCTCGCGCAGCCGCTCGCCGGTCAGCACGTCCAGCGCCGAGAAGGCCTCGTCCATCAGCAGCACGTCCGGCTCGGTCACCAGCGCCCGCGCGATGCCGACCCGCTGCCGCATGCCGCCCGACAGCTCGCGCGGCAGCGCGCCCTCGAAGCCGCCCAGGCCGATCAGCGCGATCGCCGCCTCGGCCTTGGCTTCGCGCTCGGGCTTGGCGACGCCGCGCGCCTCCAGCCCGAGCTCGACGTTCTGCTGCACCGTCAGCCACGGGAACAGCGCGAAGGACTGGAACACCATGCTGATGCCCCGCGCCGGTCCCGACAGCGGCTGCCCGCGGTAACGCACCTGGCCCGCGTCGGCCGGCACCAGCCCGGCCATGATGCGCAGCAAGGTGCTCTTGCCCGAGCCCGACTGGCCCAGCAGCGCGACGATCTCGCCCTCGCGCAGGTGGAAGTCGACGTCCGCCAGCACGGGACGCGGATGACCGTCGGCCGAGCGGAAACGCTTGCCCACGCCGTGGAGTTCGATGATGGATGCGGTCATGCCGGTCTCCTCACAGATCGCAGTTCACAGATGCATGCGGTCTTCGGCCAACCGGTACAGGCGGCGCCAGACGAAGTGGTTCAGGCCCATCACGAAGATGCACATCACGCCGATGCCCAGCGCGATCCGCGGGAAGTCGCCCTTGGCGGTCATCTCCGCGATGTAGCTGCCCAGGCCGTGTGCCTTGAGCGTGGTGTCGCCCCAGGAGACGTACTCGGCCACGATGCTCGCGTTCCACGAGCCGCCGCTGGCGGTGATCGCGCCGGTGACGAAGCTCGGGAACACTGCCGGCAGCAGGTAGCGCCGCCATTTGAGCCAGCCGCTCAGGCCCAGGTTGCGCGCCGCATGGCGCAGCTCGGCGGGGATGTTGGAGGCGCCCGCGATCACGTTGAACAGCAGGTACCACTGCGTGCCGAAGATCATCAGCGGCGACAGCCACACATCGGGGTTGAGCTTCCATCGCACGATCAGCACGACCGCCACCGGGAACAGCAGGTTGGCGGGGAAGGCCGCCAGGAACTGCGCCACCGCCTGCAGCCGGCCGGACCAGCGCGGGTTCATGCCGATCCAGATGCCCACCGGCACCCACACCAGCGCGGCCAGCGCGATCAGCACCAGCACGCGCACCAGCGTCAGCATGCCGAGCCCGAAGACATGACCGGCTTCGGACCAGCCGACCTCGGTATGGACGAAGCGGACCAGGTGGTACAGCGCCACCATCACCGCCGCGGCCACCACCGCATCCCAGGCGCGCGTCCAGGTGGCGCCGGCGATGCGCGGGCGGGCGCGGATCGAGGTGCCGTCGTGATGCCGGCGGAACCACACCAGGCTGCCTTCGAGCCGGTCCACCAGCCATGCCGCCGAGCGCCGCGTGAGCGAGGTGCGCCGCAGCCAGTTCAGCATCCACGACTGGGGCGCGGTGTCGGTGCCGCTGTCCTCGAAGCGGAACTTGTCCGCCCACGCGACCAGCGGCCGGAATACGAGCTGGTCGTAGAGCACGATGCCCACGAGCATCGCGACGATCGCCCAGCCGATCGCGCCGAGGTCGCGGGCCTCGATCGCCATCGCGATGTAGGAGCCGACGCCGGGCAGCTTGATGCTCTGGTCGGAGACCGAGATCGCCTCCGACGCGACGACGAAGAACCAGCCGCCGGACATCGACATCATCATGTTCCACAGCAGGCCCGGCATCGCGTAGGGCAGCTCCAGCCGCCAGAAGCGCTGCCAGCCCGACAGCTGGAAAACGCGCGCCGCCTCGTCGAGTTCCGACGGCACCGTGCGCAGCGACTGGTACAGGCTGAAGGCCATGTTCCAGGCCTGCGAGGTGAAGATGGCGAAGATCGCCGCGCACTCGACGCCCAGCAGGTTGCCGGGGAAGAGCGCGATGAAGCCGGTGACCGTGATCGACAGGAAGCCCAGGATCGGGATCGACTGGAGGATGTCGAGCATCGGCACCAGCACCTTCTCCGCGGCGCGGACCTTGGCCGCGAGCACCGCGAAGACCGCGCTGAACAGCAGCGCCAGCAGCATCGCCGCCAGCATCCGCAGGTTGGTGCGCAGCAGGTAGTAGGGCAGGTGGGACGGATCCAGCGACAGCGGCAGCGGATCGCCCAGCGCGAACGGGCGCGCCATCTGCGCGGCGCCGTAGGCCAGCAGCACCAGCAGCGCCAGCACCAGCGGCAGCAGCGCCCAGTCCCAGCGGTTGGAGCCCGCCTCGACGACCGGACGGGGGAAGAATTGGCGGCGGTCCATGAGCTTGGCTTTCTCGTTCTGCATGGATTCCAGGGAACAGACGGCCTCCTGGGCCCCCCGCGCGAAGCTGCGCAGGATGCCTGGGCCTCCCTTCAGAAACCTGTCCGGTTTCTGGCCCGAGTCTGTCAGGCCCGCAGCGCCTGCGCCACCTCGAAGAACGAGTTCAGCAGCAGGCTGTCCCGGCGCTCCTTCAGGCAGTAGAGGTGCGTCTCGGTGTGGGCCGGATCGCCGTCGATGCGCACGGGTCGGAAGCGGGCGTCGGGGATGAACTCGGCCTCGGAGACGACACCGATGCCGATGCCGCGCGCGGCGGCTTCCCGCAGCGCCTCGCGGCTGCCGATCTCCATCGCGATGCGCGGCGTCACGCCGGCTTCCTGCAAGGCGGCCGTGAGCGCGCGACGCGTGCTCGAGCCCGCCTCGCGCTGCAGCAGCGGCTGGTCCGCGAGCTCCTTCAACGCGACGCTCCGGCGCCGCGCGAAGGGATGGTCGAGATGGACGAACAGGATGATCGCGTGGCGCGCGTAGGGCAGGGTCACGAAGTCCGGCGCGTCATGGACGCGCGCGAGCACGCCGATGTCGATGATGTAGTTCTCCAGGTCGGCGATGACCTGCGCCGAATTGCCCATGCGGATCGACACGTCGACCTTCGGATAGCGCTTCCGGTAGGCGTCCACCATCTCGATCACGTGGAAGGGTCCCACCGCGCCGAGCTTGAGCTGGCCGCTGCTGAGCTCGCCGCAGTCGTGCATCAGGTTGTAGGCCTCGACCTCCAGCGCGGCGAGCTGGCGCGCGATGGGCAGCAGCTGCTCGCCCACGCTGCTCAGCTCGATCCGATGTCCCCGGCGGTGGAACAGCGTCACCTTGTGCTGCTGCTCGAGGGCCTGGACCTGCATGGTCAGCGTGGGCTGCGACAGGCCCAGCGCCCGCGCCGCGGCGCTGAAGCTGCCATGCCGGGCGACGGCGAGGAAGGCACGGAGTTTGGCGGCGGACATATATGGATGGTATAGATTAAATTGATATTTTTGATTAATTTGAAAAATCTGTTCGATCGTCCCATACTGCGTACGCCATCAGCGCTGATTGGTCGGTCCTTCTTTCCAAAACAACGGGGTCCTGCACGAGGGAGCCCCAGGAGACACCATGAGACATCGCATCCTCCCCTGCGGGGTAGGCGCGGCGCTGCGTGCGCTGACGGCCTGTTCCGCGCTGATGGTCCTGGCCGGCGCGGCCCCCGCGCAGACTTCCGCACCGCCGTCCGCCCTTTCGCTCTTCAAGCTGACCCGCGAGGCGGGCCTGCCCAAGTACGACCAGGAACGCCTGCTCACCTTCAACGATGCGCAGGGCATGCCGCGCACGATCACGCCGGAAGCCTGCGCCGCCGCCTGCACGTCGGATCCGCGACGCAACTGGTGCGTGAGCTTCGACTTCGACTGGCGGGCCGCCGTCTGCGCGCTCAAGGGCTATCGCGCCGCCGAGGTCGGCGGCCTGACGAGCCTGCCCCGTCAGAGCTGGGATCACTATGCGTTGATCGAGCCGGCACCGGAGCCGCTCAAGGATTTCGCGAAGACCGCCGACGCCGCCATCTCCGGCAACAACGTGGAACGCCTGACCGGGGTGTCGCCGCAGGGCTGCGCCCAGGCCTGCAAGGATCCGTCGCGGTCGGGCTGGTGCAAGTCCTTCGACTTCCACAAGAACGACCAGCGCTGCGACCTCAGCGACAAGCAGGCGTGGGACGTGGGCGGCCTCGCCAAGGACTATCCGGGGCATCCGTACGACCATTACGCGCTGATCCCCGGCTACGGCGTGCCGAACCCGATCACCGGATCGAACGGCCGCAAGCACCTGCTCGTGATCGGTCTCGACGGGCTGCGCGGCGACGCGCTGTTCTGCAACGGCTGCGCGGTGACACCCGCCCTGAGCAGGCTCGCCCAGGGTGGCGCATGGCATCGGAACGTGCTGGCGGGGGGGCCGCAAGCCACCCTCAGCGGACCCGGCTGGTCGACCTTGTTCACCGGCTACTGGAAGGCCGACCATGGCGTGGCCGACAACGATCTGTCCCGCGTCCTGCTGAAGCCGCATCTCTTCGACGTGATCAAGGCGCGCTATCCCACCGCGACGGTGGCCGTTGCCGCGGACTGGCTCAATCTGGTCAGCAACCTGAAGCCGAGGCAGACCGACTTCCTCCTGCACTACGAGCCCAAGCAATCCCAGCAGGCGACGGATGCGGTCAAGGGCTGGCTGTCGTGGAAAAACCCGCCGACGGCGATCTTCTACTACCTGCACAACACCGACATCCACGAGCAGGCCTATGAGCCGCTCAATGCGTTCTATCAGTCCAAGATCAAGGGCGAAGACGCGCAGATCCAGCAGGTGCTGGACAAGCTGGCCGCGCGCCCGACCCTGGCGGAGGAGGAGTGGTTGATCGTCGTCGTCTCGGACCACGGCGGCATCAACGGCAGCCATGGCGGGCAGACGGGCGCCGAGCGCGATTCGCTGCTGATCCTCAACAGCAACCATGGCAATCCGGCCAAGCCGGCCTACTGCCGCGGTGACCTCACCGGCACGCCCTTGCTTCAGGTGGATTCGTTGACGCCGCACGCGCTGGACTTCCTGGGTCTTCCCAACACCACGATCGGCCGCAAGCACCCCGCCTGCGGTTGAGGGCAGGACGCCTCATCGACGGCCGCCTTCGGGCGGCCTTTTCATTGGCGCATCCTGTCCTGCCCGCGATGATGCATAGAGGCGATCGATGATTTGATGAAGAAAATCTGATTGCATCAATGAATCCCTTGTCACATCGGATTCATAGAGTGCCGGCATCCGCTCACCACTTCCTGGATGCCGCCCATGTCGACGACCCTTCAGCCCAGTCAGCCCCGTCCGCCCCGCTTTTCCGTTCTCCGTCGCGCCGTCCTGGCCGCCGGAGTCGCCCTGGCGGCAGGGCTGCCGGTGGTGTCCGCCGCCCAGCCGCAGACGCTGACGATCGGCCTGATCCCGGCCGAGGACTCGCAGGCGATGATCGAATCCAGCCGCCAGGTGCTGGACGCGCTGCAGCAGCAGCTCGGCATGCCGGTGAAGCCCTTCGTGGCCACCGACTACAACGGCGTCATCGAGGCGCTGCGCTCGAAGAAGCTGGACGTGGCCTACCTCGGTCCGTTCTCGTACGTGCTGGCCAGCTCGGTCGCGAACGTCGAGGCCTTCGCCGTCGCCGTCACCAGGAAGACCGGCCAGAGCGCCTACAAGAGCGTGATCCTGGCCCGCAAGGACAGCGGCGTGCACACGGTCGCTGAGCTCAAGGGGAAGAACTTCGCGTTCGTCGATCCGAGCTCCGCCTCCGGCCACCTGTTCCCCAAGGCCGGCCTGCAGGCCGCCGGCTACGACCCGGACGCGCTGTTCGGCCGCGTGCTGTTCTCGGGCTCGCACGACGCCAGCATCCTGGCCGTCGCCAACAGGAAGGTCGATGCGGCCGCCGTCGCCGATCGCATCTTCGCCAGCGCCGTCGCCAAGGGCACGGTCAAGCAGGACGACTTCGTCGTGCTCTGGTCGTCCAAGCCGATTCCCGAATCGCCCATGGTCTGGCGCAAGGACCTCGATCCCGCGCTGAAGGAGAAGATCGCCAAGGCGCTGGCCAACCTCAAGGACGTGAAGTGGGGCGACCAGGGCGTGCTCAACGGCTTCCAGCCGACCAGCGATGCCGCCTACGACGTCGTCCGCGACACGGCCAAGGTGCTCAAGCTCGACCTGCGGAGCATGAAGTGATCACGCTGCGCGGCGTCACCAAGCGCTTCGGCGACAACGCCGTGCTGCGCGGCGTGGACCTGGACGCGAAGGCCGGCGAGTTCCTCGTCGTGCTCGGCCCGTCGGGCGCGGGCAAATCCACGCTGCTGCGCTGCATGAATCGCCTGGCGCAGCCCGATGCCGGCGCGATGACGATCGCTGGACTGGATGCCATGTCCGCCACGCGCGCCGCCGACGTGCGTGAGTTGCGACGCCGCGTCGCCATGGTGTTCCAGCATCACCACGTCGTGCCGCGCCTGAGCGTGGTGAAGAACGTGCTGACGGGGCGCCTCGGCGCGGTGTCGACCTGGAGTTCGGTGCTGCAGCTGTTCCGCGCCGCGGACCTGGCGCTGGCGCTGGAATGCCTCGATCGCGTCGGTCTCGCCCACAAGGCGGATGAGCGCACCGATTCGCTGTCCGGCGGCCAGATGCAGCGCGTGGGCATCGCCCGCGCGCTGGCGCAGCGCCCGCAGGTGATCCTGGCCGACGAGCCCGTGGCGAGCCTGGATCCGCACACCGCGCGTCAGGCGCTCGGTTACCTGAAGCAGGCCTGTCGCGAGCTCGGCATCACCGTCGTCTGCAACCTGCACCAGGTCGACTACGCGAGGGAATTCGGCGACCGGATCGTCGGTCTGTCGCAGGGCCGGGTGCTGTTCGATCGGCTGCCGGCCGAGCTGTCCGACGCGCAACTCGATGAGCTTTACGCCGGCCGAGCCGCTCAGGTCGGACTGCAACTGATCGGGCCGGTGACCGTCGAGGACGAAAGGAAAACCGCATGACGACGATGAATGCCGTCGACCGCGCCGCCGCCGATCGCGCTGCCCACCGCTATCGCTGGCTGGTCGGTCTGCCCTCGACCCCGGCCGGATGGACGAAGCTGCTGGTCGCGATGCTGCTGGGCCTGTGGGCGCTGCAATGGAGCGCGACGGGCGCCCAGCTGAGTCCGACGGAACTCGCCAACGGCCTGCCGCAGATCGCCGACTTCCTGAGTCGCACCTGGCCGCCGGACTGGCGCATCCTCGACCGGCTGTGGGCGCCGGCGCTGGAGACCATCCAGATCGCCGTGTGGGGCACGCTGCTGGGCGCGGTCGCCGCGGTGCCGGTCTCCTTCCTCGCGGCGCGCAACCTGCAGGGCCCGCGCTGGCTGTACCGGCTGACGCGCCAGGGCCTGAACGTGACGCGCAGCATCAACGAACTGATCCTCGCGCTGGTGTTCGTGTCGGCGGTGGGGCTGGGCCCGTTCCCCGGCGTGCTGGCGCTGGCCGTCCACGGCGCGGGGATGCTCGGCAAGTTCTTCGCCGAGGCGATCGAGGAGATCGACGCGGGCCCGCTCGAGGCGCTGCGCGCCACCGGCGCCCGGCCGCTGCAGGTGATCGTCTTCGGCGTGCTGCCGCAGGTGATCACCGCGTGGATCGCCGTCGTGCTGTACCGCTTCGAGGTCAACCTGCGCTCGGCGACGGTGCTCGGCATGGTGGGCGCGGGCGGCCTGGGTTTCGAGCTGGTGGGCAGCCTCAAGCTGTTCAAGTACCCCGAGACGGCGACCTGCATCATCGTCATCACCGTGATGGTGGTCGCCGCGGACTTCGTGTCGAGCCGACTGCGTCGAGCGATCCAGGACAGCGGCCGGCATTGAGACCGACGGCGCTGCCGTCGACGAGAGCCCGACGAGAACCTGCGAACACCTGCGAGAACCAACAAGAGACGACGAGGACAACGACGTGAACGTGTGGAAGTTTCACAACCCGGTCGACGTGCGGGCCGGCATCGGCGCGCTGGAACGGTTGCCCGACCTGGTCGGCGAGCGAGATGCGCTGCTGATCGCCTTTCCGGAGGCGGAGCCGCTGGGGCTGGTCGGTCGGGTGAGGGCGATGCTCGGCGGCCGCCTGGTGGCGGTGGAGACCGACATCCGCCCCAACCCCGATGTCCGCTGGCTCGCGCCGCTCTACGAGCGCCTGTGGCGCGAGCATGGCGGCGCACGCTGCGTGATCGCGCTGGGCGGCGGCAGCAGCATCGACGCGGCCAAGGCGATGCTCACCGCGACGCCGTCGGGCCGCTTCGACGAGCTGCTCGATCACCTGATCGACCCGACGGCGGCGCCGCTGCCGGCGGACGGCCCGCATCGCGCGCTGATCGCGATCCCGACGACCGCGGGCACCGGCAGCGAGGTCACGCCCTGGGCCACGCTGTGGGACGCCGGGCGCTCGCGCAAGCACTCGCTGCACCTGCCGTGGACCTGGCCGGAGGCTTCGATCGTCGATCCCGCGCTGATGGTCAGCCTGCCTGCGGGCGCGACGCTGGCCAGCGGCCTCGATGCGCTGTCGCATGCGCTGGAATCGCTGTGGAACGTGCATCGCAACCCGGTGTCGTCCAGCCTCGCGGCGAGCGCCGTGCGCACCATTGTCGCGACCCTGCCCGCGCTGATGCGGGCGCCGCGCCGGCTCGACCTGCGTGAAGCGCTGGCGGTGGCCGCGCTGCAGGCGGGCATGGCCTTCTCCAACACGAAGACGGCGTTGGCGCACTCGCTGTCCTACGACATCACGCTGGCGCAGGGGACCGCGCACGGCATCGCCTGCTCGTTCAGCCTGCCGCGCGTGATGCGGCTGGCCTTCGGCCGCGACGCGGCACTGGACGCGCAGCTGCTGGCCCTCTTCGACGCGACCGATGCCGACGGCGCGGTCGCCGCGCTGGAGCGCTTCCTCGCCGCGCTCGGCGTCTCCACCGATCCCGCCGATTACGGCATCGCGCCCGCCGACTGGGACGCACGCGTCGAACAGGCGCTGCGCGGTCCGCGCGGTCGCAACTTCATCCAGGCCTACGCATGAACCTCCGCGCTTCTTCCCAACCCTCCGCCTCCGTCATCGGCTATCCGCACCTGCAAGCGGTGATCTTCGATTGGGCCGGCACGCTGGTCGATCACGGCTCGCTGGCGCCGACGCAGATCTTCGTCGACGCGTTCGCGACCTTCGGCATCGCGCTGACGCTGCCCGAGGCCCGCGGCCCGATGGGCCTGTCCAAGCGCGACCACATCCGCACGCTGCTGGAAGACGCGTCGCTGCAGGCGCAGTGGCGGGCGCGCTTCGACCGCCCGTCGACCGACGCCGACATCGACGCGATCTACGAGCGCTTCATGCCGATGCAGATCGACAAGGTCGGCCGCTACTCGCAACCGATTCCCGGCGCGGTCGAGACGCTGGCCGCGTTGCGCCGTGCCGGGCTGAAGATCGGCTCGTGCTCCGGTTATCCGCGCCAGGTGCTGGACGTGCTGCTGCCGCAGGCCAAGGCCGACGGCATCGAGGCGGATCACGTCGTCGCGGGCGACGAACTCGCCGCCGGCGGTCGGCCCGGTCCCTTCATGGCCTTGGCGAACGTGCTGGCGCTCGGCGTCGGCGACGTGCGCGCCTGCGTGAAGGTCGACGACACGACGCCCGGCATCGAGGAGGGCCGCCATGCCGGCATGTGGACCGTCGGACTGAGCCTGTCGGGCAACGAGACGGGCCTGACGCTGGAACAGCTCCAGGCCCTGCCGGATGCCGAGGTCGCCGCGAAGCGCGCCGCCGCCACGCAGCGCCTGACCGCCTCAGGCGCGCATCTGGTGATCGATTCGGTCGCGCAACTGCCGAAGGCGTTGGTGGAGATCGACGCGCGGATGGCGCGCGGCGAGCGGCCCTGAGCGGGTGCGAGGTTCCCGCTTGACGGGGATTGACTGCCAGCGGAGGTGGAAGTGCTCGACGCCGACGTGCGAAGCGCGTCCGCGCTCTCGGGCCCGCGCAGAGGCGCGCTCCTATCATCGACGGCGAACTCCCTGACTCCATGAGGTCGCCGTGTCCGCCAACCCTTCGTCCGCCAGTCCCTCGTCCGGCTCTCCCCGCAAACTGCTCGTCCTGATGCCGACGGCGGAAGAACACCTGGCGCTGTGCCGCGCGCGCTATGACGTGATCTACGCGCCGACGGCCGAAGCGCGCGCGAACGCGGTCGCCGAGCACGGCGCCGACATCGAGATCGTCCTGACCATCGGCGCCGTCGGCCTGCGCGCCGACGAGATCGCCGCGATGCCCAGGCTCCGCGCCGCCGCCGCGCAAGGCGCCGGCTACGAGGCCATCGACCTGGCCGCTGCCAAGGCCCGCGGCCTCACGCTGTGGAACGGCGCGGGCACCAACGATTCCTGCGTCGCCGATCACGCGATGGCGCTGCTGCTCGCCTCCGTGCGCGCGCTGCCGCAACAGGAGCAGGCGCTGCGCGCCGGTCTCTGGCGCGACGTGCTGCCGCTGCGCCCCAGCGTCAACGGGCGCAGGCTGGGCATCCTCGGCATGGGCACGATCGGGCTGCGCATCGCCCGGCGCGCGCTGGCCTTCGACATGGAGGTCGGTTATCACAACCGCCGCGAGCGCAACGACTCGTTGGGCTGCCCGTACTTCGGCTCCGCGCTCGAGCTGGCGCAATGGGCGGACTTCCTCATCGTTGCCGCGCCGGGCGGCCCGACGACGAAGCACATCGTCAATGCCGAGGTCCTGAAGGCGCTCGGCCCGCAGGGCCACGTCGTCAACATCGCCCGCGGCAGCCTGGTCGACACGGCCGCGTTGGCCGCGGCCCTTGCCGCTGGCGAGCTCGGCGGCGCGGCGCTCGACGTCTACGAGTCGGAGCCGAAGCCGCCGGAGGCGCTGCTCGGTTTCCCGAACGTGATCCTCACGCCGCACATCGCGGGCTGGTCGCCGGAGTCCGTGCAGGCCACCGTCGACCTCTTCCTCGAGAACGCCCGTCGCTGGGAAGCCGGTGAACCGGTCCTGACGCCGCTCTGAGCAAGCGCGAACGCCCCGGTCCCATTGGGGCCGGAGTACCGCTTGGGGTTCGCGGACGCGATGCCCCATGCGGTGCGGAGCGCCCGCGCCTGGCGATGGCAGTCTCAGTGGCTGCCGACAGACGCCATCGCCTCGAGCCGTCGCACCGCATCGGCGGAAAGCGTCAGCGAGGCGGCCTGGAGGTTCTGCCGCAGGTGCGCCACCGACGAGGTGCCCGGGATGAGCACCAGGTTGGGCGAGCGCTGCAGCAGCCAGGCCAGCGCCACCTGCATCGGCGTGGCCCCCACTTCGGCGGCGACTGCCGACAGCGTCTCCGACTGCAGCGGCGAGAAGCCGCCGAGCGGGAAGAACGGGACGAAGGCGATGCCTTGCCCGGCCAGTTGATCGAGCAGCGCATCGTCGTTGCGATGGGCGAGGTTGTACTGGTTCTGGACGCAGACGATCTCGACGATCCTGCGGGCGTCCGCGACCTGGCGCGCCGTCACGTTGCTCAGCCCGATGTGGCGGATCAGTCCCTGGCGCTGGAGCTCGGCCAATGCGGTCACCTGCGGTTCCAGCGAGCCTTCCGCCGGGCCGTGCACGTCGAGCATGCTGCGCAGGTTCACGACGTCGAGCACGTCCAGTCCGAGGTGGCGGAGGTTGTCGTGGACCTGCTGCGTCAGCGCCTCGGCGGACTGCGCCGGCAGCCAGGACGCATCCTCGCCGCGGCGGGCGCCGACCTTGGTGACGATTGTCAGACCATCGCGGTACGGGTGCAGCGCCTCGCGAATGATCTGGTTGGTCACATGCGGGCCGTAGAAGTCGCTGGTGTCGATGTGGTCGACGCCCAGGGCGATGGCTTCGCGCAACACCGCCACGGCGGCCGCGCGGTCCTTCGGCGGGCCGAAGACGCCGGGCCCGGCCAGCTGCATCGCGCCGTAGCCGATGCGCGTCACCGTGCGGGTGCCGAGCTGGAACGTGCCGGCCTGCGCGAGGGGGCGGGAAGAAGTGCTGCTCATGGGGATGTCCTTCAATGCTTCGGATGAACTTCGGATGAACTTCGGCTGCGGTTGGGCCGAGGTTCGGCAGGGGCGGAGGGGGTCGTCGACGTCGTGGAAGCACTGTAGGCAGCGCGCGGTCGTACGATAAGGGGATCGAATCCGCACGGGCTGTGCGGAATCAAGGACAGTGAGATGGAACTTGGTGATCTGTCGGCCTTCCTCGCCGTGGCGCGATCGGGCGGCTTCCGGGAGGCGTCCCGGCAGTCGGGCTTGAGCCCGTCCGGGTTGAGCGAAGCGGTGCGTCGCCTGGAGGCGAAGCTCGGCGTGCGGCTGCTGCATCGGAGCACCCGCAGCGTCGCGCCGACCGAAGCCGGCGCGCGGCTGCTGGACCGGCTCGGGCCGGCGCTGGGCGAGGTCGAGGCCGCGCTCGACGTCGTCAACGGCTTCCGCGAGCGTCCGGCCGGCACGCTGCGGCTCAACGTGCCGGCGAGCGCCGCGCGGCTGGTGCTGCCGGCCATCGTTCCCGCGTTCCTGAAGGCCTATCCGGACATCCAGCTCGACATCACGGTCGACGAGAGCTTCGTCGACGTGCTGGCCGCCGGCTGCGACGCCGGCATCCGCTACGAAGAGCGGCTGGAGCAGGACATGATCGCCGTCCCCATCGGCCCGCGGACGCAGCGCATGGCGACGGTGGCCGCGC
Organism: uncultured Roseateles sp.; assembly: GCA_946886855.1. Next base: position 53,015 of record CAMPJJ010000020.1, read on the forward strand.
CGGCCTATCTGGCCGAACAGGGCCGACCGGCGCATCCGCGCGAGCTGCTGTCCCATCGCTGCCTGCGAGGCCGCTTCCCCAGCGGCACGGTGCCGGCGTACGAGTTCGAACGCGACGGCGAGACCGTCACCGTCGATCCCGACGGGCCGATGATCGTGCGCCTGGGCGGCGGGCTGGACCTCGCGATCGAGACCGCGGTCGCCGGCTGCGGCGTCATCCAGACCTTCGAGGACTGGGTGCGGCCCCACCTGGACAGCGGCGCCCTCGTGCCGGTGCTGGAGGACTGGTGGGTGTCCTTCAGCGGCCCCTTCCTCTACTACCCGGGCCGACGCTACCTGCCCGCCCCGCTGCGCGCCTTCGTCGACTTCGTGAAGGTGCAGCAGGTCGCGCCGGCGGAGGCCGGGAAGCTTGCAGAAAGCGGAAAGCGCTGAGACGCTGAAAGCGCAGAAAGCGCAGAAAGCGCGGACAAAAAAAGTCCGCCGCTTGAGCAACGTCCAGGACCGGGGTCAGGCGTTGCTCAAGTCGAGCGGACAAAGGCGTTGAGAACTGAAAGTGGCCCCTCGAAGCAGGGGCCGTGGCTCCGCGAACGGAACGCTGGAGGCGACGAGTCGCGCTAGGATCTCAACCCAGCAGACCGGTCGCCAATCCCAGGCAGGACATGACGCCGATGCAGACCACCCAGGCATCCGCGTTGTTCAACGAAGACCAGACCGTTTGCTTGAGCATCTGCATGACCATCTCCTGCTGCAGCCGGGTTGGCTGCGATGGATGGAAATGTACTGTATGCAAATACAGTATTCAACAGGGAAGTGCCGGATTGTGCGCTCGCTTCGCATTCAGCGACTGCGTTTCGCCCGGCACGCCGGGTTCGAGCACAGCCCGTACAACGCGAGCGCGTGTTCGACCAGCTCGTAGCCGCGCTCCTCGGCGATCTCGCGCTGGCGCTGCTCGATGCCGGCGTCGTAGAACTCCTCCACCCGGCCGCACGCCAGACACACCATGTGGTCGTGGTGCTGGGCGGAGTTGAGCTCGAACACGGCCTTGCCGGACTCGAAATGCTGACGCGCCAGCAGCCCCGCCTCGACGAACTGCATCAGCACCCGGTACACCGTCGCCAGGCCGATGTCCGCGTTCTCCAGCAGCAGATGGCGGTAGACGTCTTCGGCGCTGAGGTGGCGCTGGTCCGACTGCTCGAAGATCTGCAGGACCTTGATGCGGGGCAGGGTGGCCTTCAGGCCGCTGGATTGCAGGCTCTCGATCTGGTGCTTGGGGGAGTCGGGCTTGGGGGAGTCAGGCATGTGCGGTGAGTGTGATCGTGCGGACTGGCGATCAGGCGGCCGCGGTTTCGGGATTCTTGGCGTCGTCTCGCCCGTCGGCGGCCTGGGCGGCTGCGGCCGCGGCGCCCTTCGCGCCCTTCGCGTCCTTCCTGGCGCCCTGCGGCTTGCGCAGCCACAGGTAGAGGCCGCTCCCCAGGACGACGATGGTCGCCACGTCCAGCAGTGCCCACAGGACCTTCATCGGCATGCCGCCGTAGTCGCCGAAGTGCAGCGGCTGCGACACCAGCAGCGCCGTCAGGTACCAGGGCAGTTCCGGCGCGGCCGTCAGCTGCGAGGTCTTCGCGTCGATCAGCAGCGGCTGCAGCAGCTTGGACGTCAGCGGCGTCGTGCCCTTCAGGAAGAAGGTGTTGTGGTGCGGGCTCGAGAACGAGGTGCCCGGGAAGGCGATGAAGGAGACCTTGCGCTGGTCGCCGGCCCGCATGGCCGTGTCCATCGAGGCCTGCAGCGGCGCGCGCTCCGCGACGGTGAGCAGCGGCTGGTCCTTGTAGGGCGCCAGCAGCGCGGTCACCTTGTCGTACTGCCAGTACTGCACCAGCAGTTCCGCCCAGGTGTTGATCATCCCGGTCGCGCCGACGACGAAACACCACACCAGCGTGACGATGCCGATCAGGTTGTGCAGGTCCAGCCATTTCACGCGCGTCGAACGGTCCTTGCGCACGGCGCCGAAGTCGAGCTTGCGCATGAAGGGCGCGTACAGCACCACGCCGCTGACCAGCGCGATCAGCAGCAGCAGCCCCATCAGGCCGAGGAAGAGCTTGCCCGGCAGGCCCGCGAACAGGTCGACGTGCAGCCGGAACATCAGGTCCATGAAGCCTTCGCCGATGCGGTACTCCCGCACCGCCAGGCCCGTGCGGGCGTCGACGGCCACCGACTTGAACTGATCGGTCGGCGCCGGCGTCGGGGCCAGCGTGAACCACCACAGGCGCGGGTCGTCCTCGTTCTCGCCGGCGTACTGGATCACCATCGTCGGGTGGACCGCGTTGGCCGCCCGGGCCATCACGTCCAGGGACACGCGCTGCTTGTCCATCGCGGCGGGCAGCTCGGGCGCCTCGATCTCGTCGCCGAGCAGGTGACCGATCTCGTGGTGGAAGATCAGCGGCAGGCCGGTCAGGCACAGCAGCAGCATGAACAGCGTGCAGACCAGGCTGGTCCACTTGTGGAGCCAGGTCCAGACGCGGATGGCGCGCGAGCTCAGCATCGTCGCGTCCTCAAGCCTTGCGCTCGGCGCGCTGCGGGCGCCAGGCACACCAGGCGATGACCGCGACGGGCACGCCCAGGCCGACCCACGACCACATGTCGCCCCACGCGTCGGAGACCAGTGCGCTCAGCAGGCCGGAGGTGCTGAGCAGCCCCAGCACGATCGGCCAGGTCCAGAGACGGCGGGATTCGGGAGACAGCATCGGACGGCGTCCAGTTTGCAAATAACAATTATTCGCATTCTATGGCGAAGTGCTGTTCGCGGTGAGAGGCGCAGAACGCGGACGGGAGCGGCGATGAAAAGCGCCGCCGCCCCGACGGGGCGGGGCGGCAGCGGGAGGGGAAGCGGGCGTCGCTCCCGGGTTCAGACCGTCGCGCGGGCCACGGCGGCGGGGCTGAGCTGCTCCGCACGCGCCGCGTCCTGGCGGGCCAGGTACTGGTGGATGCTGGCGACGACCTGCGCGCCTTCGCCGATCGCGCCGCCGACGCGCTTCACCGACCCGGAGCGCACGTCGCCGACCGCGAACACGCCGGGGATGCTGGATTCCAGCGGCTCCGGCTTGTAGTCGGACAGCGGGCAGGCGCAGGCGCGGCCCGTGATGATGAAACCGGCCTGGTCGAGCTCCAGGCCGCATTCGGCGATCACGCCGGTCTCCGGCTCGGCGCCGATGAACATGAACAGGTGCTGCAGGGCCAGTCGGCGCTCCTGGCCGTTGCGGCGGTCGCGCCAGCTCACCGCCTCGAGCGAGTCGCCGCCTTCAAGTTCCTTGAGCTCCTGGTGCGGCTGCAGTTCGATGTTGGCGGTGCCCTGGATGCGGTCGATCAGGTAGCGCGACATGGTCGCGGCCAGTCCCGGGCCGCGGATCAGCATGATGACCTTGGCCGCGTGGTTGGCGAGGAACACGGCCGCCTGTCCCGCCGAGTTGCCGCCGCCGACGATGACCACCGTCTGCCGGCTGCAGATGCGGGCCTCGATCGGCGAGGCCCAGTACCAGACGCCGCGGCCCTCGAAGCGGGTCAGCGCCTCGATCTCGGGCCGCCGGTAGCGTGCGCCGGTGGCGATCACCGCCGTGCGGGTGCGGACGGTGCGGCCGTCCTCGAGCGTGAGGTGGAGTTCATCCCCCTTGCCCTGCCGCTCGCAGCTCATCCGGGTGACCTTGGCGGGGATGAGCATGTCCGCGCCGAACTTCTGGGCCTGGACGAAGGCCCGGCCCGCCAGCGCCTGACCGGAGATGCCGGTGGGGAAGCCGAGGTAGTTCTCGATGCGCGAGCTCGCGCCCGCCTGGCCGCCGAAGGAGCGGCAGTCCAGCACCAGCACCGACAGGCCCTCGGACGCCGCGTAGACGGCGGACGACAGCCCGGCGGGGCCGGCGCCGATGATGGCGACGTCGTACAGCTCGGTGCGCTCGCGCATGTCGACGATGCCCATGCAGCGGGCGACCTCGTCGTCCGACGGATCGACCAGCACCTCGCCGCCGGGGCAGATGACCAGCATCTGCACGCCCTCGGTCATGTACTGGTCGGCGAGCGCCTTGGCGTCCTCGTTCTGGTCGGGCTCCAGCTGCTGGTGCGGATAGCCGTTGCGGCCCAGGAAGCTGCGCAGCCGCATCACCGGGGCGGACTTGCCCCGGCCGATCAGCGTGGCGCCGCTGGCCCCGGCCTCGATCAGGCCGACGCGGCGCAGGATGAAGGCGCGGGTGAGGCGCTCGCCCAGGTCGGCCTCGCCGATCAGCAGCGCGCGCAGCTGCGGGGGGCTGACGTCGACGGCCTCGACCTCGGTCTCGGCGATCGCGTCGATGAAGGACGGCCGGCCGCTGAGCTGGCCGACCTCGCCCAGGAAGCCGCCTGGTCCGTGCCGGTGGATCGGCGTCACATGGCCGAGGCTGTCGCGCTGCGACACGGTGATCTCACCGCTGAGGATCAGGATCATGCCCATGCCGGTGTCGCCGGCACGCACGACCCACTCGCCTTGGGAATAACGCCGGAACCGGCCGAATCGCGCGACGCGCGCGATGTCGGCGACGCCGAGCGCGGGGAACATCTGGGCACCGCGCGTGTCGACGATGCTGGGCTGCTGGACCTGGACCATGGAACCTCCTGCCGCGCACCCTAACCGACGCCCGTGTCAGCGGCAAGCGCCAGAAGAGGGAGCCGCCGCCCCCCGCCCTCGGCCGCCGGACTCTGGCACCATGGCGGCCACCTGCAAACTCCACGATCCGACGCCCGGATCCCGCGCCATGGACCTGCCTTCCCACCAACTCACGATGACGGTGCTGATGACGCCGGACATGGCCAACTTCTCCGGCAACGTGCACGGCGGCACCATCCTGAAGCTGCTCGACCAGGTCGCGTACGCGTGCGCCAGCCGGTACGCGGGCCGCTACACGGTGACGCTGTCGGTGGACCAGGTGATGTTCCGCCAGCCGATCCACGTGGGGGAACTGGTCAGCTTCCTGGCGACGGTGAACTACGCCGGCACCTCGTCGATGGAGATCGGCATCAAGGTCGTCACCGAGAACATCCGCGACCAGGTGGTGCGGCACGCCAACAGCTGCTTCTTCACGATGGTGGCGGTGGGCGAGGACGGCCGCCCGGTGCCGGTGCCCCCGCGCACGCCGACGACCCCGGACGAGAAGCGCCGCTGGGACGCGGCGCTCGAGCGCAAGAAGCTGCGCCAGGAGCTGCAGAAGCGCCACGACGAATTGCGGAGTTCGTCGCTGCCGGGCTGAGCCGGCGGCACCGCGTCACCCTTGCAGTTGCGCGGGATCGAGGTACTGCTGGCGGAAGGTCTCGAAGTCGATGGTGTCCGCCGCCTCGATCGCCGCCTGCGCCTCCAGCGAGGCATGCGCCGACTGGTCGAAGCGCGCCATCAGGCCCTCGGGCAGCGGCCGTTCCAGCACATGACGGCGCGACAGCGCCGACTGCGCCGCGACGAAGTCCAGGTGCGAGGACGCGTGCTGCGCGCGCATCGCCGCCAGCACGCGGGCCGACGGCAACTGGTCGGGATCGTCCCAGCGTTCGACCGCCTGCGCGAGCGCCTCGCGGTACAGCGAGCCGCCCAGCGCCGCGTCCACCTTGGCCGCGATCGGCGCGAACTCGGTCAGCAGCTCGCGGCCCCAGTCGCGCAGCAGCACCTCGCCGCCGCGACGTTCCAGCTTCAGGCCGGGCTCGCGGCCGGCCGAGGCGGTGCGATGCTGGTTGCGCGCCAGCGCGCCGAGTTCGTCGGGCGTGTCGTTCGGGCTGTCGGTCAGCCAGCAGTGCAGCAGGAACAGATCCAGGAAACGCATCGTGCCGGCGGCGATGCCGACCGGCTCGAACGGGTCCAGGTCCATGCAACGGACCTCGATGTACTCGACGCCGCGCTCGCGCAGCGCATGCAGCGGCCGCTCGCCCGAGCGGATCGTGCGCTTGGGACGGATGGTGCCGTAGAACTCGTTCTCGATCTGCAGCAGCGTCGTGGACAGCTGGTTGTACTCGCCGCCCGGATTGACGACGCCGACCTTCTCGTAGGCGGGATAGGGCCGCGTCAGCGCGTCCTGCAGCGAGGCGGCGTAACCGTCGATGCTGTTGTAGCTCACCGCCAGCGACGACTGCGCGTCGCTCTGGTAGCCGAGCCGGCCCATGCGCAGCGAGGTGCCGTAGGGCATGTGCAGCGTGCCGTCGGTCAGCGGCTGCAGGCCGTGCTCGCGGCCGGCCACGAAGCTCGCGCACAGCGCCGGCGAGGCGCCGAACAGCGTCAGCAGCAAAAAGGAGTGGCGGCGGAAGTTGCGGATCAGCGCGAAGTGGTCGGCGTTGTCCAGGCCCGGCATGGACCAGTTGTAATGGATGCCGGAGATCGTCTGCATGCGCCGGCCGTAGCGGTGGCCCAGGCCCATGCGGTAGACGCTCTTGGCGCGGCCGATGTTGGAGGCGCCGTAGCGGCCGATGGGAATGGTCTCGTCGGCGGGCAGCAGGCAGGGCATGCTCGACGCCCACATCAGTTCGTTCCCCAGGCAGCGGTAGACCGCCTGGTGGATCTCGGTAAGCTGGCGTTCGCAGTCCTCGGCGGACGCGTGCACGCCGGTGATCAGCTCGAGCTGCGATTCGCTGAAGTCCGTGGTGACCGTCTCGTGCGTCAGCGCGGAGCCGAGCGCCGTCGGATGCGGCGTCAGCGCCAGGCTGCCGCCGCTCGGTTGCGCGCGCAGGCTCTCCTTCTCCACGCCGCGGCGCATGCCCGCCAGACGGGCCGGATCCAGGGCCTCCAGTCGCTTCAACCAATCGTTCAAATGCCGCTCCTCGTTCGCTGTGGGCGCGCAAGTTACCAGAAGTGCACGAAACCCGCTTGACTTGGATTTATGCAGTTTGTGCTAAGTCAGCAGGTGCCGGTAGCGCTGGTAGCACTGGTAGCGCTGGTAGCGCTGGGGGCGCGGGGCAATCGTCGGGCCAGGCCCCCCCAACGCTGACTTCGCAGGAAGCACAGACGGCGGAGCCGGTGCCCCTCTTCTCTCACAGTCTTCGCTTCGCTCAGGGTTCGTTCAGAGGGGCACCGGCTCCGCCGTCTTGATGCACGTCGAAGAGGGCGCGTCTGGAAGCTTCAGGGCGCAGCAGTGAGGCGGCGGCGTGTTCGACGGAGTTGCTGGTCGGAACTGAAACCCGCAGCGAGCGCCGCCTGGGCAGGGCGCACGCCACGCTGGAGTTCGCGCCGGGCCAGTTCGAGCCGGATGGCGCGCAGGTAATCAAGGGGCGTCGTGCCGCCATGCTGGGTGAACAGCCGGGTGAGGTGGCGCGGCGTGACATGCGCGACTTCGGCCATGCGGGCGAGGCTCCAGTCGGCGCGTGGATCGGCGCAGACCGCGTCCTGCACCCGGTGCAGGGCGGGATGGAGGTGGTGCCGGTTCGCAAGCATCGGCGAGAGCTCCGGATCCTGCGCGCCGCGCCGCAGGTAGACGACCATCACCTGCGCGACCGAAGCGGCAATCGCCTCGCCGCAATGTTCGGCGATCAGCGCCAGCACCAGGTCGATGCCGGCCGTGATGCCGGCGCTGCTGGCCAGCGCGCCGTCGAGCACGAAGACGCGGTTGGCCTGGACGTCGGCGCGAGGCGCGGCGTCGCGCAGCGCATCGAGCGCCTCATGGTGGGTGGTGCAGCGGCGACCGTCCAGCAGCCCCGCCCGCGCCGCCAGCAGCGCGCCGGCGCAGATGCTCAGCAGCCGGCCCTGGCCACCGGCCAGCAGCGCGGTGCCTTCGCGATGCAGCCAGCGCTCGATGCGCAGGTCGTCCTCCCGGTCAACGGTAGCCGCCGGCGGATCGTCCGGATGCGGATGGCGTCGGCCGCTCAGGATCAGCCAGTCCCGCGCGCCGAGCGCCGGCAGCGGCTCGAGCGCGGCGAGCGTCAACCCCACCGAGGTCGAGGTCGAATCGCTCGCGGCGCAGTAGCGCAGCTTGAACGCCTCCGGCTCGCCGCGTCGGCGCAGTGCCTGGTTCGCGAGCCGCAGCGCTTCGGCGGCGCCGGCCAGGTCGAGCAGCAGCGTGTGGCGCTCGACCAGGATCCAGACGTCGAGGGGTCCGGCGTCCGGGTCGGCCTCCAGGTCGGTGTCCATGAGGTCGCCCGCGGCGCGAACGGAGTCGGAAAGGGACATCGCCGCAGTATGCGCTCAGGCGGCGCGCGCGAGCGCCTGCTCGACGCTCACGATGTCGGCGAAGCGGCCTTGCAGGGCGACTTCGGTGCGCAGCTTGAGGTCGTCGACGCCGACCACGACGCCGCTGGCGTGCGGGATGGGGAAGGTGTGCGTCGCCTCGGTCACATAGTCGACGGTCCAGCCCTCGTCGCTGGCGTGGCGGGTGGTGGTCTCGCAGCACTGCTCGGTGCGGATGCCCGCGACGATCAGCCGGCGGATGCCGTGCTCGGTCAGCCACACCGACAGGCCGGTGCCGACCAGCGCGCTGTGGCGGCGCTTGAGGAATTCGGCGGCGATGGGCACCTGCGCCAGGCCGTCGAGCGGGCGGACGTGGCCGCTGACCAGCGAGAAGGGGTTGTCCGCCGTCTCCGGACCGTCGCTGTGGAGGATGCGGATGATCGGCAGGCCGCGGGCCGCGGCGCCGTCGAGCAGGGCGTTGGTGCGCTCCTGGAACGCCGGCCAAGTGGCCTCGTCCCAGTAGGGGCGATGGCGGAAGGATTCCTGGACGTCGATCAGCAGGACGGCGGTCGTGGGGGCAGCGGTGGCGGCGGCGTGAGAGGCGGTGGTCATCGAGGACTCCATCGGGGGGTTGATGGGCGTCATCGTGCCGGCGACCGCGCCCGCCGTCGCGCCGCCGGCGGACCAGTCGCGGTCAAATCAGGACATCGGTCCTCAGTCTTCGCGCGTCACCCGCTGGGCCAGCGGCAGCTTGGCCTCGACGTCCAGCGCGTCCCAGCCCTTGCGGCCGATGCGGCGCAGCGTGTCGATGTTAGCCTCGTAGATCGCGTCGGTGTCGGGCATGGTCTCGACGGCGCGCTCGATGCTCTCCTCGCGCAGCACGTGCAGCGTGGGGTAGGGCGACCGGTTGCTGAAGTTGTCGACGTCGTCCGCCTCGGTGCCGTCGAACTGGTAGTCGGGGTGGAAGCTCGCGACCTGCAGCACGCCGTCCAGGTCCAGGTCTTCCACCAGCGCATCGGCCGCGCCGAGGAAGTCGTTGAAGTCCAGGAAGTCGTTCAGCACCCAGGGATGGACCAGCAGCGTGGTCTCGGTCTCGTCCGGATCGGCGCGGTTGAGCGAGAGCAGCTCATGCGCCAGGTCCTTGAGCAGATCCTCCGGCGTGCGCGCCGCGCTGACCACGGTGCGCAGCCGCTGGTTCACCTCGACGCTCTTGGCGAAGGGGCACAGGTTCAGGCCGATCACCGCCCGCTGCAACCAGCGGTGGGTGTCGTCGAGAACGGTCTTTTCCTGGTCGGGCGCGATCGGAGCGGTCATCGGGCGGAAGCGGGTCGTTGTCGTGAAAGGCGGCGCGCAGGCTCAGGCCTGGGCGGGCCGGGGCTGCTTGAACCAGGCGTCCACCAGCCGGACCCACATCGAGCCGCCCAGCGGGATCAGCTCGTCGTTGAAGTCGTAGCTCGGGTTGTGCAGCATGCAGGGGCCCAGGCCGTGGCCGCCTTCGCGGTGGCTGCCGTCGCCGTTGCCGATCAGGAAATAGCAGCCCGGCACTTCCTGGAGGTAGTAGCTGAAGTCTTCGGCGCCCATCGTGGGCTCGAACTCCTGCACGTTGGGCGCGCCCAGCATCTCGGTCAGCACGCCGCGGACGAACGCGGTCTCGGCGGCGTGGTTGATCGTTGGCGGGTAGTTGCGGTGGAACGAGAACTCGCACTGGACCTCGAAGGCGTCGCCGGTGGCCTCGGTGATCTGCTTCATGCGGCGTTCGATCAGGTCCAGCGTCTCCAGCGTGAAGGTGCGGACGGTGCCCTGCAGCTCGCAGCTTTCAGGGATCACGTTGGTGGCCTCGCCGGCATGGATCATCGTCACCGAGATCACGCCCGCGTCGATCGGCCGCTTGTTGCGGGTGATGATGGTCTGGTAGGCCTGCACCAGGTGCGCGGCCACGACCACCGGGTCGGTGCCCAGGTGCGGCATCGCGCCGTGCGCGCCCTTGCCCTTGATGCGGACCTTGAACTCGTTGCTCGAGGCGAAGACCGGTCCGCTCTTGAGCGCGAACTGCCCGGCGGCCATGCCCGGCCAGTTGTGGATGCCGAACATGGCTTCCATCGGGAACTTGGTGAACAGGCCGTCCTTGATCATCTCGCGGGCGCCGCCGCCGCCTTCCTCCGCCGGCTGGAAGACGACGTAGACGGTGCCGTCGAAGTCGCGTTGCGCCGCCAGGTGCTTGGCCCCTGCCAGCAGCATCGCCGTGTGGCCGTCGTGGCCGCACGCGTGCATCTTGCCGGGGTGCTTGCTGGCGTGGGGGAAGGTGTTGTGCTCGGTGATCGGGAGCGCGTCGATGTCGGCGCGCAGCCCCAGCGTGCGGCCGCTGGCGCCGCCGTCGCGGCCCCGGATGATGCCGACCACGCCGGTCTTGCCCAGGCCGCGGTGGACCTCGATGCCCCAGTCGGTCAGGGCCTGGGCCACCACGTCGGCGGTGCGGTCCTCGTGGAAGCAGAGTTCAGGATGCGCGTGCAGGTCACGTCGCAGCTTGGCGATGGCCGGGGCGTCGGCCAGGATGGGTTCGATCAGCTTCATGTGCGGGCACTCCGATGTCGTCGCGACAGCGCGTCGGGCTTGCCGCGAGCCAGAAAGGCCGCGGCGCCGCTCAGGGCGGCGCCGCTGTGTCGGACCAGTGTACCCGCGGGGCCGGATCGGCGCCGTCGGCGGCGTGCGATCCCAGGCCAGGGTCTGCCCGGGGCGACCCGGGGAGCGGAGGTCAGCGCTTCACGCGCCCGTCGTTGGTCAGCATGGTCATCTCGACGAAGCTCGAGCCCACATGCTTGTTGGGCTTGAAGTTCACGTTGAAGCCGCCGACGTTGTAGTTCGACAGCGTGTCCAGCGCCGCGACCAGGCCCTCGCGGGTCGGACGGGCCATGCGGCGCAGGCCTTCGCTGAGGACCTTGGCGCCGATGTAGCCCTCGATGGCGGTGTAGTTGAACTTCTGGCCGGCCTTGGTGGCGGCCTGCTGGTACTCGTGGACCACGCCGACCTGCGTGCCGAACGGGTAGGGCATGACCTGGCTGACGACCACGCCCATCGCGTCCGCGCCGAGCTCGTCCAGCAGCGACTGGGTGCCCACGAAGGACACGTTGTAGAACACGCCGCCGTAGCCGGCCTTGCGCGCGGCGCGGATGAAGGCGGCGCAGCTCTTGTACGCGCTGATCATCACGATCGCCTCGGGCGGCGGACCGCTCTGCACCAGGTCCTTGACCGCCTTGGCGACATCGATGCTGTTGCGCTCGACGGTGGACATGGCCTGCGGCTGGAGCGACAGCGGCTTCATCGCGCGCAGCACGCCGTCCAGGCCGGCCTTGCCGTAGGCGTCGTTCTGATGGAAGACGGAGATGCGCATCAGGCCCAGCTGGGTCAGCTGCTTCACGATCAGGGCGGTCTCGTCGTAGTACGAAGCCCTCACGTGGTAGACCCACGGGCTGAACGGGTCGCGCAGCGCCTCGGCGCCGGTGAAGGGGGCGACGAAGGGGATCTTGGCCTGGTTCACCAGCGGCAGCGCGGCCAGCGAGGTCGGCGTGCCGACGTAGCCGAACAGCGCGAAGACGTCGTCCGCGATCAGCTTCTCGGTGTTGGCCTTGCAGCGGTCGGGCTCGTAGCCGTCGTCCAGCGTGCGCAGTTCGATGGTCGTGCCGTTGACGCCGCCGGCGGCGTTCTGGGCGTCGAAGAACAGCTTGGCGCCGGCCTGCATCTGGATGCCCAGCTGGGCGGCCGCGCCGGTCAGCGGCACCGACTGGCCCAGCACCAGGCGTTTGCCTTGCGCGCGGACGGCCGTCGGGAGGGGCAGGGTGGCGAGCGCGCCCAGGGCGCTGGCGGAGGCGAGAAGTTGGCGGCGATCCAAGGGGGACTCCCAGAGGGTGCGAATTGATATTGTGGCGTCCGCCGGACGGCAAGCGCGCCAGGAGGCTCGACACGACCTATTTCGGCCTCCTGGCGCGCGAGCTTAGCGGTTCATGCGGGGGGCGCTGTCGCTGACTCGGGTAAGAAAAGGAAAGGGTGTGGCGCCTGTGCAATAGTTGACGCCTGTTGTCCGTGCTCTCTGAACCCATCGTGAACCTCCTGCCACAAACCGCCGATCGCGGCACACGCATCGTCAAGGGCGCCTGCCCGCACGATTGTCCGGACACCTGCGCGCTGCGCGTCACGGTCGAGGACGGCAGGGTCGTGAAGGTGCAGGGGCAGCCCGAGCATCCGAGCACCCATGGCGCGCTGTGCACGAAGGTGTCGCGCTACCCCGAGCGGACGTACCACGAGGAGCGGGTGCTGCATCCGCTCAAGCGCGTCAGCGCGAAGCACGAGGCACCGCGATTCGAGCGCATCGGCTGGGACCAGGCGATCGCCGAGATCGCCGGCCGGCTCAAGGCCATCGCGGCGCGTGATCCGCAGGCGATCCTGCCGTACAGCTATGCCGGCACGATGGGGCTGCTGCAGGGCGAGGCGATGGCGGGGCGCTTCTTCAACCGGCTGGGCGCGTCCTGCCTGGACCGCACGATCTGCGCGTCGGCGGGCGGCGCGGGGCTGGTGGCGACCTACGGGCACAAGGTCGGCATGCACCTGCCGCACTTCGCCGAGTCCCGGCTGATCGTGATCTGGGGCAGCAACTCGATCGCCTCCAACCTGCATTTCTGGACCTTCGCCAACCAGGCCAAGCGCAACGGCGCCAAGCTGGTCTGCATCGATCCTCGCAAGACCGAAACCGCCGACAAGTGCCATCAACACCTGGCACTGCTGCCGGGCACGGACGGCGCGCTGGCGCTGGGGCTGATGCACGAACTGATCGCCAACGACTGGCTCGACCACGACTACCTCGCCCGCTACGTGGACGGCTGGGACGAACTGCGCGCGCGGGCGCTCGCGTGGACGCCCGAGCGCACGGCGGCCGAATGCGGCCTCGCGGCCGACGAAGTCCGCGGCCTGGCCCGGGACTACGCGACGCTGGCACCGGCAGCGATCCGGCTGAACTACGGCATGCAGCGCGTGCGCGGCGGCGGCAACGCGGTGCGGCTGATCGCGCTGCTGCCGTGCCTGACCGGCGCCTGGCGCCATCGCGCGGGCGGGCTGCTGCTGTCGAGTTCGGGCTGGTTCGCGCCGTTCAGGAACCCGGCCCTGGAGCGCCCGGACCTGCGCGCCGGGCGTCCGTCGCGGACGATCAACATGAGCACGATCGGCGACGACCTGCTGCGGGCGTCCTCCCCCGGATTCGGTCCGAAGGTGGAGGCGCTGATCGTCTACAACAGCAACCCGGTCGCGGTGGCGCCGGAGTCGCCGAAAGTGGTAGCGGGCTTCCAGCGGGAGGACCTGCTGACGGTGGTGCTCGAGCACTTCATGACGGACACCGCCGACCTGGCCGACTACGTGCTGCCGGCGACGACGCAGATGGAGCACCTGGACATCCACACCAGCTACGGTCACACCGACGTGCTGGTGAACGAGCCGGCGATCGCGCCGGTGGGCGAGGCCCGGCCGAACACGCAGGTCTTCCGTGCACTCGCGGCGGCGATGGGCTTCGACGACCCTGCCTTCCACGACGATGACGAGGCGCTGCTGCGGCAGGCCTTCCGCGACGAGGTGGATCTTGCCGAGCTGCGCGAGCGCGGCTGGTTCAAGCTGCCGCTGCCGGAGGCGCCGTTCGCCGAGGGCGGCTTCCCGTCGGCGACCGGCAAGGCCGACGCGCGCGGCGCGGACTACGTGCCCAACTACGAGAGCCGGACGAGCGATCCGGCGCTGGCGGCGCGATATCCGCTGGCGATGATCTCGCCGCCGGCGCGCAATCACCTGAACAGCACCTTCGTGAACGTGAAGAGCCTGCGTGACATCGAGGGCGAGCAGGTCCTCGAGATGAGCGCCGCCGACGCCGCGGCGCGCGGCCTCAGCGACGGCCAGCTGGTGCGCGTGTTCAACGATCGCGGCAGCTATGCCTGCCGGCTGGACGTCAGCGCGCGCGCCCGCGAGGGCGTCGTGCACGGGCTCGGCATCTGGTGGCGCAAGCTGGGCGCCGACGGCCGCAACGTCAACGAGGTGACTCACCAGCGGCTGACGGACCTGGGGCGCGCGCCGTGCTTCTACGACTGCCTGGTCGATGTGGCCGCGGCCTGAGCGTCGCGGGAAGACTCACCGAACGATGTCCGGAACGATGCTTGGAAGGATGACGCAGCGCGCGCGACGTTGGCTCCTGGCCCTGCTGGCCGCGCCGTTGCTGCTGGCGATGACGGCGCTCGGCGGTTGCGCGCAGCTGTCGTACTACGGGCAGTCGCTGTCGGGGCACCTGTCGCTGGTGCGCTCGGCCAAGCCGGTCGATGAGTGGCTGGGTCAGCAAGACCTGGATCCGGAAGTGCGCAGGCAGCTCGAGTTGTCGAAGTCGCTGCGCGCCTATGCGTCGTCGGAGCTGAAGCTGCCGGACAACGACAGCTACCGCCGCTACGCCGACCTGAAGCGCGGCGCGGCGGTGTGGAACGTGGTCGCGACGCCGGAGCTGAGCCTGCAGCTCAAGACCTGGTGCTATCCGGTCATGGGTTGCGCGGGCTACCGCGGCTACTTCGATCCGCACGATGCGCGGGAGCTGGCGCAGGAACTGCGCAAGGACGGTTTCGAGCCCTACGTCTACGGTGTGCCGGCCTATTCGTCGCTGGGATGGAGCAACTGGCTGGGTGGCGATCCGCTGCTGAACACCTTCATCCGTTATCCCGAAGCGCAGCTGGCGCGGATGATCTTCCACGAGCTGGCGCACCAGGTGGCGTATGCCAACGACGACACCGCGTTCAACGAGAGCTTCGCGACGGCGGTGGAGCAGATCGGCGTGGCGCGCTGGCTGAAGGACCGACCCGAGGCGCTGCGCGACGACGAGCAGTCGCGGCGTCGCCAGGACGAGATCCAGGTCCTGCTCAAATCGACGCGGGAGCAGTTGCAGGAGGTGTTCCGCAGCACGGCCAGCGACGACGAGAAGCGCGCGGGCAAGGCCGCGGCCTTCGCGAAGCTGCGCGCGGACTACGAGGCGATCAAGCGCGACCGCTGGAATGGCGACACCCGTTTCGACCGCTGGGTGCTGGGCCTGAACACGCCGGCGCTGGCGATCCAGGGCAGCTACACGGACCTGGTGCCGGACTTCGTCCGGCTCTTCGAGCGGCAGGGCGCGGACTGGCCGCGCTTCTATGCCGAGGTGCAGCGGCTGGCGAAGCTGCCGAAGGAGGAGCGGCGGGCGGCGTTGGCGCGCTGAACCGCGCGCGCCGCGTCGTCGTCAATGCGCTGCCGGAAACGACAAGGCCGCCCTCGCGGGGCGGCCTCAAGGCATGACCGGCGCTGGCGCCGGCCCTCAGGGGTTTACTTCAGGCCTTCGACCAGATCGATGTAGTCCTGCATCGCCTGATCGTTGGTCTTGCCCTCGAGCGTCTTCCAGGCGTCCCACTTCGCGCGGTTGACGAAGTCCGTCATGCCGGGACGATCGCCCTCGACATCGCCGGTGGTCGCCTGCTTGAACAGCGCGTACAGCTTCAGCAGCGTCTGGTTGTCCGGGCGCTCGGGCAGATTCTTGGAATCGGCGACGGCGGCGTCGAATTGGTCCTTCAGGCTCATGGTGTGTCTCCCGTGGCGGTGAGCAGGGCGTCCCGTTGGCGACAATCGGGACGGACGGCCGCGATGTTACCCATCCCACCCCCAGGTTCGGACTGGGGCCGCCTCTCTAGATGGCGGATGATCCGGCTTCATCGCCCCGTCACTCGTCCCGTCCCCCGTTCCGTCGATCCC